>DATDTH010000341.1:0-13333 GCA_035290985.1 Pseudomonas sp.
TCGACAACCACCCGCCGTACCGCGAGCTGCTGACCCATGGCTTCGTGGTCGACGAGAACGGCCGCAAGATGTCCAAGTCCTTGGGCAACGTGGTCGCGCCCCAGGAGGTCAATGACAGCCTGGGCGCCGATATCCTGCGCCTGTGGGTATCGTCCACCGACTACTCAGGCGAGATGGCCGTCTCCAAGGTGATTTTGCAGCGCAGCGCCGATTCCTACCGGCGCATCCGCAACACCGCGCGCTTCCTGCTTTCCAACCTGACCGGCTTCGACCCGGCGCAGCACCTGCTGCCGGCTGCGGACATGCTGGCCCTGGATCGCTGGGCGGTGGACCGCGCCCTGTTGCTGCAGCGCGAGCTGGAAGAGGCCTACGGCGAATACCGTTTCTGGAACGTCTACCAGAAGGTGCATAACTTCTGCGTGCAGGAGCTGGGCGGCTTCTACCTGGATATCATCAAGGACCGCCAGTACACCACCCAGGCCGACAGCACCGCGCGGCGCTCCTGCCAGACCGCGCTCTTCCATATCGCCGAGGCGCTGGTGCGCTGGATAGCACCGATTCTGGCCTTTACCGCCGACGAGCTGTGGCAGTACCTGCCCGGCACCCGTGAGGAGTCGGTGATGCTGACCACCTGGTACCAGGGCCTGAGCGAGTTGCCGGAAGCTTTTGGCCTGGACCGCGCCTTCTGGGAGCGGGTCATGGAAGTGAAGGTGGCGGTCAACAAGGAGCTGGAGAACCTGCGCGCGGCCAAGGCCATAGGCGGCAGCCTGCAGGCCGAGGTCACGCTCTATGCCGAAGACGGGCTGATCGCCGACCTGGCCAAGCTCGGCGACGAGCTTCGCTTCGCCCTGATCACCTCGACCGCGGCCCTGGCGCCGTTGGCCGAGGCGCCGGCCGACGCGGTGGTCACCGAGCTGGCGGGCCTGAATCTGCGAATCGTCAAGTCCGACCACGCCAAGTGCGGCCGCTGCTGGCACCACCGCGCGGATGTCGGTACCCATGCCGCGCACCCCGAACTGTGCGAGCGCTGCGTGGACAATATCGAAGGCGCCGGCGAGGTGCGTCACTATGCGTAAGTGTCCGCTATTGGAGGCCGCATCATGAGTCGGCTGGGCAAGCTGCCCTGGCTGGGGTTGACCCTGCTGGTGCTGGTGCTGGACCTGGCCAGCAAGGCCTATTTCGAGGGGTTGCTGAGCCTGTACCAGCAGATAGTGATCATCCCCGATTACTTCAGCTGGACCCTGGCCTACAACACCGGTGCCGCCTTCAATTTTCTCGCCGACAGCGGCGGTTGGCAGCGCTGGTTCTTCGCCGCGATCGCCTTGGCGGTCAGTGCGGTGCTGGTGGTCTGGCTCAAGCGCCTGAAGGCCCATGAAACCTGGCTAGCCATCGCCCTGGCCCTGGTCCTGGGCGGCGCCCTGGGCAACCTGTGTGACCGGGTGATGCTGGGTCACGTGGTCGACTTCATCCTGGTGCACTGGCGCAACCAGTATTATTTCCCGGCCTTCAACCTGGCCGACAGCGCCATTACCCTGGGTGCCATCATGCTGGCCCTGGACATGTTCAAAAGTCAGAAATCCGGAGAAACCGCTCATGACTGAGGCGACTGCAAGCCGCATCGGGCCGAACACCCAGGTCACCCTGCATTTCGCCATCAAGCTGGAGAATGGTGAGGTGGTGGACAGCACCTTCGACAAGGCGCCCGCCACCTTCAAGGTTGGCGATGGCAACCTGCTGCCGGGTTTTGAGGCCGTGCTGTTCGGCTTCAAGGCCGGCGACAAGCGTTCGCTGCAGGTCGAGCCGGAGACCGGCTTCGGCCAGCCCAACCCGCAGAACGTGCAAGTGATGCCGCGCGGGCAGTTCAAGGACATGGAGCTGTCCGAGGGTCTGTTGGTGATCTTCAACGACGCGGCCAACACCGAGCTGCCCGGGGTGGTCAAGGCCTTCGACGAGGCCCAGGTGACCATCGACTTCAACCACCCCCTGGCCGGCAAGACGCTGAGCTTCGAGGTGGAGATTATCGAGGTCAAGGCGCTTTAGGGCGCTAACGCCCGGGGGGAGGCGCGTTAGCGCAAGCCAGGAGCTTGCGCTGCTCAGCAGCCCGTCGGGTTACGCTACGCTAACCCGACTACAACTGGTTGGCCCCCTTGTAGGGCGTAGGAGCCAGCTTGCTGGCGATTGATCGTACCCTCTCCCCCAGCCCCTCTCCCATAAATGGGCGAGGGGAGCTGAGCGCGCCCATGCACTTGGGTGGATAAAGGACTTCAGCACTGCGCGCGGGCTGAACTGTTCGCGTTCCCGCGTTACACTGGCGCTCCATCGTTTCGCGTACCGAGAGCCTCCATGCAGATCAAACTCGCCAACCCCCGTGGCTTCTGTGCGGGCGTCGACCGCGCGATCGAAATCGTCAACCGCGCCCTGGAAGTCTTCGGTCCGCCCATCTACGTGCGCCATGAAGTGGTGCACAACAAGTTCGTGGTCGAGGACCTGCGGGCCCGCGGCGCGGTGTTCGTCGAGGAGCTGGAGCAGGTGCCGGACGACGTCATCGTCATCTTCAGCGCCCACGGCGTGTCCCAGGCGGTGCGCCAGGAGGCCGCCGGCCGTGGCCTAAAGGTGTTCGATGCGACCTGTCCGCTGGTGACCAAGGTGCATATCGAGGTGGCCCGATACAGCCGCGAGGGGCGCGAGTGCATCCTGATCGGACACGCCGGCCACCCGGAAGTGGAGGGCACCATGGGCCAGTACGACACCGGCAATGGCGGCGCCATCTACCTGGTGGAGGACGAGCGCGACGTCGAGCGCCTGCAGGTGCGCAACCCCGAGGCCCTGGCCTTCGTCACCCAGACCACCCTGTCGATGGACGACACCAGCCGGGTGATCGATGCCCTACGGGCCCGCTTCCCCAGTATTGGCGGGCCGCGCAAGGACGACATCTGCTACGCCACCCAGAATCGCCAGGACGCGGTCAAGCAGCTCGCCGCCGAGTGCGACGTGCTGCTGGTGGTCGGTAGTCCCAATAGCTCCAACTCCAATCGCCTGCGCGAGCTGGCCGAGCGCATGGGCACCCCGGCCTACCTGATCGACGGCGCCGAAGACCTCGAGCGCGAATGGTTCGCGGGCGTCGCCGGGGTCGGCATCACCGCCGGCGCCTCGGCGCCGGAAGTGCTGGTGCGCGGGGTGATCGAGCGCTTGCGCGAGTGGGGCGCCTCCGGCGCCGAGGAACTCGACGGCCGGCCGGAGAATGTCACCTTCTCCATGCCCAAGGAGCTGCGGGTCAAAACACTGTAAAAGTGGAGCCCCGCTTATCCCGCCGCTTGGGTCGAGGCGAAGGTGTATTGCGTTCACTTGTTCCCCATAAAAAAGCCCGGCTGTTATGCCGGGCTCTTGTTGGTTTGCCGATCAGCGCCAGCATTCCTCTTTGGTTTTTTCCGAACCTGTCCTGTCTTTTGTGCCTAGGGCATTGAGGGTGAGGTTGCCGCATGCGGTATCGCCGAACGTCTGTGTAGCCGTCAGGGTATAGCCGCCGTCACCGTCAATAACCTCCACAGACAATGTATATTTTCCAGTGCTCGACGTCGCTGAGCGCCCCAATTGAGCGATATCGTCGGTATCTGTCACATAGACATTGTTCTGCGCGTAATAGCGCTCCTGGCGCGCCGCGGCATCGTTGAGTTGCTCCATGCCCTCGCTGCGATTGCCGCGGTGTACGAACTCCGTGTAGCTGGGGTAGGCGACGGCCGCCAGTATGCCGATGATGGCGACGGTAATCATCAACTCCATCAGCGTAAAGCCGCGCATGCTGTTGGGCGCGCCCATCACTGTGCCTCCGCTGGAATAACGCGCCAGTTTTGCCGTCCGGTGACCGAGGGGCCGGGTGAGTAGGCCATGCTCTGATTCGGCGAAGTGAAAATTTCTCCATTATTGGTGACGAAGCCACCTGCGCCTGTTGAAGGTTTGTAACCGGAAACCACTGTGCTATTTCCGTTGACAGTGATGGCGTCCTCAGCGTCGACGTGGCCATCGTTATTAACGTCAAAGACATTGTATTTGGTGCGTCCGCCTGTCCCTGGGTCGATACCGTACATCCAGGAAGTAACGCCTTCCTTGCAGGGGTCCGTATTCGGGGTCAGGGTATTGAGCAACAGGGTTTCGCCGCGCATAGCCATGGGATTGATCAGCATTTCCCCCTCCAGATCGCCACCCTCAACGGCTAGGTCGAAGTACCAGCCCCAGTTGCTTACATTGCTGTCCTCGACACCGTCTTCCGTGTCGGTATACCAATCGAAGATATCATCGCTTAGCAGGCGCAAACTGGTAATGCCCAAATTTGCAGTGAAGGGGTTAGCTAACTCGGTTGTTATTTGTTGTTCAAACAAGTCGCTGCGCGTCAAGGCGTCGGGTGTGCTGGTGCTTTGGGCCTTGGTTTTCCGGTCCCATATCCCATACATGCTCATGGCTCTTGTGGTGTCGACTGTCCCGTCGGTACTTTCGAAATACTTGCCGGTCCCAAAGACCACCATATAGCCGAGCATGGTCGGGTGGCGTACCAGCGAGGGTGGGGCCATGATGGATTGCGCGGTTGCTACACCCTCCGCACGCCCATCAATGGCGGTATAGAGAGGCTTTTCATTGTAAGCCACCTCGAATTGATCCTTATAGGACTCCGACTCCTGAATCCCGCTGGGGTTCGAAACTACATCATAACGGCTGAATGGATCCACCGCGGTGCTGTCTCGAATGCTGTTCGGAATCAGGTCAAAGCGCCACAGGTTGCCTTGTAGATCGCCCGCGTAGGCGTAATCGGCCACGCCGTCGTTATTGTTATCCGCAGCCTTGATGCTGGACAGCCCATTGGCTTTAGTCTCGTCGCCTACGACTTCAAGCTTTTTGACCAGGCTGCCGGTCTCGACGTCCAGAATCATCAGGGCGGCCTTGTCCGCGCTGGCGCTGGTCTGGTTGCCATAACCATTGGCCATCAGCACGCCCCACTTGCCCGTGTGCAGTCGTGCAACCACCGGTTGGGGAAAGCTGTAACCGAGGTCTTCGTCATCTGCCGAGCTGAATTCCCAGAGCAGCTTGATGTCTTCCGGGTCGGTGATGTCAAGGGCGAACAGCGCCCGACCACCAGCGCGCAGGGTGCCCACCAGAATGGTGTGCCAGCCGCCGTCGTAATAGACGTCGGCGACCACGGGAGAGCCGTCCACATAGTATTGGTGGGCGCCGCCCTTGTAGCGCTGCCCGGACAACTTGTACAGGTTCTGCAGCACGGCAGTGGGCACAAAGGCAAAGTGTTCTTCGCCGGTATTGGCGTCGAAGCCATGCAGCATGCCGTCGTTCGCCCCGACATAAACCATGGGTCTGCGTTTAGCTTCTGTTTCAGTGCCGACCAACTCGGAAGTATGGTCAGTCTTGAACTCCAGGTAGTCACCGTCGTCGCCATCGATAAGGTCGGCCAGGTAGGCCAGGTATTTCGGGGTGCCGACTATTACCGGTGCCGAGTTGATAATGTCACCCAGAACGCTGCCGCGTGGGCGGAATTGACCCTCGGCACTGCCTTCCGCGCTGCGCTCGCCACGAATATAGGCGACACGCTCGGCGCCACGCGCGTCCGTGGCCAGGTTGGTGCTGTCGTAATCGATATTGAACAGGGCCTTCTGCTCGTCGGTCAAATTGCTCCAGGTGAAATCCTGAAGCTTGTTGGTCGCATCTGCATCGAACATCTTGATGGTGCGGCTGCTTTGCGCATCGAGCTTGCTTTTAGCGGACCAGGTTTGCGGGTCGTTGCTGCCGTTCGCATAGTTGTATTTGATCAGGTCGCCGCTCCAGTCCTCGCTGCTGAATTGGGTTTCGTAAACACTGCGGGTAAGGGTGTCGCCTACCTGCGAAGCCACTACCCCCGGGGCGCTGGCGGAAGTGGTGCGGTTACTGATGCGATTGATGATGTCGCGGAAGGCCTGCACGATTTTATCCGGGCTTTCCGCACTGAAAAATTCGCCCCGGGAGTTGATTGCAGCGTGCCAGAGGTCATAGACGTTGTTGGCGCTGTCTGAGCTTGCGGCGGGCCAAACCGCGCCCTCCTTCAACGCCTCATAACCCGCACCGCCGAAGGTGTCGCCGGTCCAGGGTAGACCTGCGCTCGTCAGTGCCGAGCCCAGGCCCAAGCCAACGGTGTAGGTGGTCAGATGCTGCCAGGTGGCCGGGTCATTGCGCGGATCCCAATATTGGGTGTTCGCAACGCTGTCTGATGCCACTATGATCGGCTTGACTTCGTTGGCCAGGGCGGGGCGGGCGTCGGTTGCCCAATAATGGAAGGCCAGGTCGGCTAGGTTTGCGGTAGTCACGTCGTAGAAGGGGTGTTGTTTGGTGTATTGCTTGGAGTCTGGCAGCGCAGTGTTGTCTGTGTCCGGCTTGAGGGTCTCGCTGGGCGTGGGGTTGCTGCCGTTCCACATGCCGTCCGTCATCATGATCTGATAGCTGGGGCGGCAGGCATATTCGGGGCTTTGCACTGTGGCGCCGGTGCCGCCATTGCTGGTCAATGGCTTGGGGTTGGCGGCCCAGGCATCGTCGGTCTCCAGGAACTCGCCGGCGCGGGCCATGGCCTCGCGCAAGTAGGTGCTGCTCCCAAAGGTGACGCCTTCCAGCCAGCCGAAAAAATTGCCGCGCTGTTGAGCCGAGAATTTGCGTAAGTAATTAGTACCGCAATTGTTTGAGTTGAGGGTGGTGCAACTGCCGAGGTTCTGCCAGGTCAGGCGGACCGAGGTGGGCACGCCATTGAAGGCCAGGTTGGCCGCGCTGAGGGTGGCCAGGGCACGGTTGCGGTAAAAGGAGTACCAGATGGCGAAATTTTCGCGTTCGTCTTGGCCGGCAGCCACATCGTCGGCCCGCGTGATGCCGGACTGGTCAGTGACATTGACCAGCTTGTAACAGTCTTCGTCCTCTTTAGTGCTGTCGCACGCGCTGAGGCTGGCGTCGTACAGGTAGTAATAGGCCGGCACGCCGAGCTGGGTCCGATCGGTCTGAGCGACGGTCGTGGTGATGGTCGGCATTACGCTGGTAGTGGCAGTAACCGTATAGGTATTGCTGCTTTTGGTGCAGTTGGCGGTGCCGGGGTAGCTGATGGCGTTCGAGGTTAGGGTGGTCGTGGTAAAGCCCGCGCTGGGCGTGTCGGTGGCAGTGACGGTGTTACTGGATGTGGTGGAAGGCGTCGATATGGTGGCCGAACAGGTGGTGCTACTGAGTCGCGTCACCCTGTAGGTAACGCCGCCACTGGTTTCGGTGCGGCTCTGTCCATTGCTCAGGGTTCTGCTGAAGGAAGCCGTGAAGTTTCCCGAGGTCTGGCTTCCAGTTACCGTGTCTTCGCTAACGGTCTTGGCGCCGAAGTCGGCTGTCGGATTTTGCGCGAGCCGGTTGCTTGTGCTGTTGTAGCCGTATGTGGTCCCTGGAACAGTGGTTGGGTCATAAGTCCAGGTCACCCTGTAGCCCGTGCTCAGGTTGAGCGAGCTCCGGGCGGTATTGAAGCCGTTGTTATAGGCCGTGGTAAATGTGGTGCTGTAAGGCGTGCTGTCCTTGTTGCCGTCCGCATTGACTTTAATTGGCAGCAGGTAGGTGACGGCCGGGTTGTAGTACATGGGGTTGAAGAACGCGGACTTCGCCCGACGGGTAGCGCCAATGCCGTTGATATTGTCGGGCACGAAGGCCCAGCGCATGCTGCCCGAGTCATCCAGGGTCAGAATCAGGTTAGGCGCCACGCTTTCGGTCAGAATCAGCGGTGACTGGCCGATATCCAATAGACTGGCCCGGGCCTGCTGCATGCCGCATAACAGCAGGGTGCAGGACAGCAGGCTAAGCGTGGTTTTGCCGTAAAAACGCAGAGTTTTCATGGTCAGTTTCCGTTATCGAAAAATTTCGCCGTAGTCGAGCGAAGAGAAGAGGCGTTATTGGTCTTGCTGAGAGTGGCCTGACTGTTGACCTCGTAACGGAACACACCTGTCTGGTTCAGCATATTGCCGTATTCCGGATTTTCCGCTTCCCCCGACTCACCGCCCGTTGGCGCCATCAGGGCGTACCACTTGATGATGGTATCGATGTTGGGCTTGGTGCCGTCCTTGGGGTAGTAGTCGCGGGATTTATCGGCGACGGAAAATAGATTTTCATAGGTGGGTTTTGTCGCCAAAAGACAAGCGTCTGGCCGCTCCCCCTCGTCTGCGGTCGGGCATACAGCCGAGGGTTCCAGGGGCGAGATCGGCAGCGTCATGCTCTGTTCGCCGTCGCGCAGCCCTGACTCGGCGGAGTTGCCTAGCTTCTGTTGTTCAACGAAGTTGCCGGTAATCCGTGACTCCAGGGCCACTTCGCGCACGCTGGACAACGCGAGCAGGGTCACCACTAGCAAAATGATCAAGGCAATCAACAGGGACGCGCCGTTTTGCTGTCTGGGCAAGCGCTGCCGCGTATCGAGCGAGGTGGATTTGTTCATGGCATGCGGTTCCTCAGCATCACTGTGCCTTGTGCAACTTGGTAGAGATGGCCGTCATCGGCCGTTTCGATAGCTGTGACTTCTTCGGCGGTGACATCCGTAAGGTCCTTCCAGTGGGTCAGGGCGGTGTCGATGTCGACGGCATCGCGCAGGTTGCTGCCGCTGCCGCGCATCAGGATGCTGTAGCGAGTCATCAGAATGGGTTTAGTGCCTGGATCTGTTGTCAGGTATTCGACGATCTCGCGCGGCGCGGCGGCGCTGCCGACACCCGATTCAAAGCGCAGGTCACGCATCCCGCTGATCATGGCGCCGGTGCTGGTCTCGACTACAGTCGCTCCGGTGCGGCTGACATGGGTGCTGGTGCAGGACAACTCGCTATCATCGGGGTTGAGCCACAGGCGCTCGACGAAGATCTCCGCTGTTGGAGTGTAGGGTTGGGCAATGCTGGCCTTGGATGAGTCATCCACGCTGTTGCCCAGGCAGTCAAAATCCTGTTCATCCCGCGGATGATAACGAATGCATAACGAACTGCGGCTGATGTACTTGATCGATTGGCCGGCCGTAAAGGCACCACAGCCGGAGACATCTCCGCCCAAGGCCGGGAAAGCATTTTCCGCTAACTCTGTGGGGCTGCGGCGATAACCGGCTCGAGTGAGTTCCTGCTGCAGCAGCAGTTGGGCGAAACGGCTGCCTTCCTGGTTTTCCGCCTGGCTCTGCTGAAAGAGGTAGCTGCGCTTGCTGTCGATAAATATCTGGGTAATGCCCAGGATCAAGAAACTGCTGATTGCCAGCGCAACCATCAGTTCGATTATCGAGAGCCCGGACTGGCGTTTGAAGAGAGGCATGGGGCTGTCCTAGATTTGAGTGCGCAGGCGGTAAGAGCAGGTGGTGCTGGTGGCATTGTTTGCATTGGCCTTGTCCAGGCACTCACCGGCCTTGACGGTCCAGACCAGCTGAATTTCCACTGCTGAACCTTCGTCCTCGTCGCAGACGTCAGGATCCTTGGAGCGGCAGATATAGAAGTCGCTGGTCAATAACTCTGGCGTCACGCCGGGTAGCAACTTGCTGGCTTTCTGTGCCCAGCACGACAGTTGCTCGGTTGGCACCTGGGTGGTGACCGCACAACTGGCCGGCACATCGGCGAATTCGGTGCCCGCGGCCTTGTAGAAATCGGTTGCTCCTGCAGGGCTGGTGCGAATCAACTCCAGCAGATCGTTTGCCAGCATGGCTGCGGTATTGCGCTGTACCGAGTCTTGGGTGTACTGCACGGTGCGGCCCTGCATCGCCACCATGCCGAGTACGCCGATGGAGATTAGTACCAGGGTAATCAGCACTTCGATCAAGCTGAAGCCATGGCTGCTGCTTAGCGTCTTGTTCATGGTGTGCAGGTACTCATAGAGGTGTTATCACGGTCCGCCTTGCCCCGTGGCCATAACCGAATATTTCCACTGTTTTGCACGGTCAGGGTAAAGCCATTGGCAAAGTCGTCGTCATGGCAACCGATGACTGTTACTGCGCTTGCCGCGGTACCGTTCGAGCGGAAGCCGACCGACTCTGGATCGGCGGCAATGTCGACATTCGCTGGCGGTTCCAGGGTGCGCAGTGACGTCGTGTCGGCGTCGCTGCAGGCGGCCTTCAGCATCCATTGATCGTCATCGAAACAGGCAACCAGACTCGTTTTATTTTGCACCGCGGTGCTGCGAGCGTATTGCAGAAAGCCCAGCAGTTCGTTGCCTGCAGACTGAATTCGATTGTTGTTTATCACGATGGCAAAGCTGGGCGCGGCAATAGCAGCAAAAATACCCAGCAGGGCTACAACGACCATTAGCTCTATCAGGGTAAAGCCATGCGACTGATCTGGGCGTCCCATCAAAAACTCCTCGAATGATTACGGATCGGATGATGCCGGCACGGTTCGGCATTGTCCCCTGTTGTGGGATAATCGGAACCGAACGCACGATAGTCGGTACAAACTAGGCTTGAGCAGTGCGATTTAGCGGCATCCAAGGTTCGGATTCTGACCGGACTCCAGCCCGGTTACCCGTCTAAGGCGTCCTTGGCGGTTGAGAACGATTTGCAGGGCCACCTTATCGTTCTGGTCGCAAAAATAGAACCTTCCGTTGCTCATGGGGGCGGTGCCGTTGTCATGAAAGCGGATTCGTTTGGTGACGCCCGTCCACCTAAGGCGATCGTATGTAGACAGCCGCTGTTGACTTATCAATTCGTGGGTGTCGGGGAAATGCAGCAGCCAGCCCAGCCCCCAGCGCTCGTCGCAGTTCAGTCCGTCGCTGGAACCGCAGGCCTCGACGTCGCGATGGTGCAGCACGCTGCTGGTCCGGGCATGATAAAGCTGGGCCTGTACTTGATCCCTCAGGGTTTCGATGCGCCTGCGTTCAACCCAGTCTGAAAAATTAGGCTGAGCGATAGTAGTGAGTACGGCTACCAGAAGGAGAGTTATAAGCAGCTCGATTAGGCTGACTGCTTGTTGATAATGGCTTTTCATGATGAGCCTTCCGTTGCATGGGAATAGCAGCCGTCCTGGCTTGACTTGGGTGTAGTGCGGTTTCAAAGGTTGTCAATGGCCGGGTCGTGGCAGGCTTTCGTTGCACTGTGCGGGCCTTCTGCGGCTGATTTTCGAGAGTGCTATTGGGTTCGTGTTTTTAGAGCGGGGAGAGGGAATCGTGGGTGTCGATGTTCTGGTGGTGGGTGGTGGTGTGGTTGGTTTATTGACTGCCAAGGTGCTGGCCGATGCTGGGCAGCAGGTGGTTTTGATCGAGCGTGGCCGCGCGGGTAAAGAAGCCTCCTGGGCCGGTGGTGGCATCGTCTCCCCGCTTTATCCCTGGCGTTACAGTCCTGCCGTTACCGCATTGGCTCATTGGTCGCAGGATTTTTATCCGCATCTGGCTGAGCGGTTATGGGCCGAGACGGGAATCGATCCCGAGGTGCATGTCACAGGGTTGTACTGGCTGGACCTCGAGGATGAGGTCGCGGCCTTGGCCTGGGCGGCGCGAGAGCAGCGGCCGTTACGCTCCGTAGAAATGGTCGCGGTGCATCGGGCCGTGCCGGCCTTGGCTCATGGCTTCACCCGAGCCATACAGATGGCGGGTGTCGCCAATGTACGCAATCCGCGTCTGGTTCGGGCACTGCGGGCGGCATTGTTGTCGATGCCAAATGTCGACTTGCGCGAGCAGTGCGGGGTGACCGGATTAATTCAGGATGGCGGGCGGGTCTGTGGCGTGCGCACGGCCGCGGGTGAGATTCGCGCCGACCGGGTGGTGATCGCTGCGGGGGCCTGGAGTGGCGAACTGCTCGCCGGCCTGGGCCTTGAGTTGCCGGTCGAGCCGGTCAAGGGGCAGATGATCCTCTACAAGTGTGCCGAGGATTTCCTGCCGAGCATGGTCCTGGCCAAGGGGCGCTATGCCATTCCGCGAAGGGACGGCCATGTCCTGATCGGCAGCACCCTGGAATTCGCCGGTTTCGACAAGACCCCAACCGAGACGGCCCTGGACAGCCTGAAGGCTTCGGCCGTCGAGCTGCTGCCGGCCCTGGCCGACGCCGAGGTGGTGGGCCATTGGGCGGGGCTGCGCCCCGGCTCGCCGGACGGTATTCCCTTTATCGGTCCGGTGCCGGGGTTCGAGGGGCTCTGGTTGAATTGCGGGCATTATCGCAACGGGCTGGTGCTGGCCCCGGCTTCCTGCCGGTTATTGACGGACTTGCTGCTGGATCGTGAGCCCATAGTCGATCCGCGGCCCTATGCCCCAGCCGGACGCTTGGGCTCGCTCGAAAACGCCTAGAGCCAGCCGCAGCGCGCATTGCAGCGAAGTCGCGCCAAAACCCTCGCTCGTCATACCCGCGAAGGCGGGTATCCAGGCAGGCTCGATCTATGTGTGTGGGACTATCCCTCTCCCCCAGCCCCTCTCCCATAAATGGGCGAGGGTAGCAAAGCTACTTGGGCTCGAGGGTGCCCCGTTCAGACCTCAATCGATACCGAGTTTTTTCAGGCGGTAGCGCAGGGACCTGAACGTCAGGCCCAGGCGTTGCGCCGCGGCCGTGCGGTTCCAGCGGGTTTCTTCCAGGGCCTGCATGATCAGGTTGCGCTCTATGTCTTCCAGGTAGTCTTCCAGGTTGTCGATCTGGGCCAGGTTGGCTTCGCCGGCCTCGCTGGCGCAGGGCGTGTCGCTCAGGCGCAGGTCCTGGGGTTGGATCTGGTCCTCTTCGCATAGGGTGTACGCCCGTTCGAGCATGTTTTCCAGTTCGCGCACATTGCCCGGGAAGCGGTAGCTCCTCAGCTTTTCCAGGGCCTCGTCGCTGAGGGTGGCGGCGGGCAGGCCAGTGCCTTCGGCCAGGCGCTTGAGCATGGTCTCGGTCAGTTGGGCGATATCCTCGCGCCGTTCGCGCAGCGGCGGCACCCGCAGTTCGATCACGTTCAGGCGGTAGTAAAGGTCCTGGCGAAAGCGCTCGGCCGCCACTTCGGCGGCCAGATCCTTGTGGGTCGCGCAGAGGATGCGCACGTCCACCACCAGTTCCTGCTGGCCGCCCACCGCGCGTACGGCCTTTTCCTGGATGGCCCGCAGCAGCTTGACCTGCATGGGCAGCGGCAGGTCGGCGACTTCATCGAGAAACAGGGTGCCGCCATTGGCGGCCTGGAACAGGCCCTGCTTGTCTTCGATGGCGCCGGTGAAGCTGCCTTTCTTGTGGCCGAAGAATTCGCTTTCCATCAGTTCGGTCGGAATGGCCCCGCAGTTGACCGGCACGAAGGGCTGGTCGGTGCGCGGTCCCTGCTCATGGATCAGGCGCGCCACCAGTTCCTTGCCGCTACCCGATTCGCCGCTGATATAGACAGGCGCCTGGCTGCGGGCC
>DATDTH010000342.1:0-4443 GCA_035290985.1 Pseudomonas sp.
GCTCGCGAGCCCAGCCAGCGCCCATGAACAGGCGCTGATCCGCGCCCTGGCGACGCGCTATGCCGCCGAGCCGCCGGCCGATCGCAGCGCTCTGGATGCCGCCTATGCCCAGGCCATGGGCGCGCTCGTGCGCCAGTACCCCAAGGACCTGGAGATGGCGACCCTGTATGCCGAGTCGCTGATGGACCTAAGCCCCTGGCAGTACTGGAGCCGCGATGGCCAGCCGCAGCCCAATACCCCCGAGCTGCTCGCCCAGCTGGAGCGAGTCATAGCCGCCAACCCGAACCACCCGGGGGCCTGCCACTTCTTCATCCATGCCGTCGAGGCGGCGCAACCGGAGCGGGCGGTGCCCTGCGCGGAGCGGCTGGCCGGGTTGATGCCGGGCGCCGGCCATCTGGTCCACATGCCCGGGCACATTTATATCCGGGTTGGCCGCTACGAGGATGCGATCAAGGCCAACGAGCACGCGGTGCATGCCGATGAAAGCTTTATCCGCGACCAGTCCCCGGCGTTCGGCATCTACGTCGCCGGTTACTACCCGCACAACTACGACTTCCTGGCCTTTGCCGCGAGCATGATCGGCCGCAGCGAGCAGGCCATGGCCGCCACGCAGAAAATGGCCGCGCTGGTGCCGCAGCCGATGCTCAGAGAGCCCGGTATGACCTACCTGCAGCACCACCAGACCCGCCAGTTGCAGATGGGGGTGCGCTTCGGCCGCTGGGATCAGGTGCTCGCGGCCGAGGCGCCTCCGGCGGACCTGCCCCACGCCCGCGCCCTGTGGCACTACGCCCGGGGCCGGGCCTTGGCCGCCCGCGGCGAGGTCGCCCAAGCCGAGGCCGAGTTGAGCCAATTGCGCGCCATCGCCCAGGACCCGCAAATGGCCGAGCTGCGCCTGGAGTTCAACAACTCCGGGGACGTGCTGGGCATCGCCACACCCGTGCTCGCGGGCCATATAGCCGCAGCCAAGGGCGACTACCCGAACGCCATCGCGCAATTGCGCGAGGCCGCCAGCCGGGAGGATGCCCTGGTCTACGGCGAACCTCCGGAGTGGTCGGTGCCGGTGCGCCAGGAACTCGGCTTGGTGCTGCTGCAGGCCAAGCGCAACGCCGAAGCCGAGCAGGCCTTCGAGCAGGACCTCAAGCGCTTTCCGGACAACGGCTGGTCGCTACATGGCCTGGCCCGCGCGTTGCGCGCGCAGAACCGCGACGCCGAGGCGCAAAGCACCCAGCAGCGCTTCCAGAAAGTCTGGTCGGGCGCCGATATGCAACTGGCCGTAACGGGTGCTTACCGTAATGCATCACGGTAAGGCCCCCGACTGCGCGCTAGACTGGCGGGGCTAAGGGCATGGGGGTTTCGCCTCGCCCCGCAATACCCAGCCGCTTGCCAGGACCAGAGCCCCATGCCACGGATGACCGCTGCAACCCCCGCGCCCGCCCTGTCGATACAGGTCTTTCCCGACAGCATCTTCATGGTGGATGACCAGGGCGAGGTGTCCATGATCGAGCAGCCGCCGCGCACCCCGGTTGCACGCCTGCTGAGATGGGGTTGGCCGGTCACGGGACTGCTGCTGGTCGGTTCATTCTTTACCGGGCCCTGGGAACTCAGCGTCTGGCTCTTTGGCCTGGCGCTGTTCTATCCCCTGCTGGCCCTGATAGTCGCGAACATGATCTTCCCCGCCACCGAGTACCAGGCGCACTTCGATGCCGAGGGCCTGCACCTCGCCATCGGCCAGGGCCAGGATCCGACCGCCGAGGCCGATCTGTTCGTGCCCTATGCCGACATCACCACCCTGGTGACCCTCGACCACCACCGGGACATGGGCCGCAACGGAACCACCTGGTTTCGCAGCTATATCATCAAGACCAAGGAGCCCTACGGGAAAAAGCCGCACCTGCAGATCAACACCAAGCGCAGCGTGGAATCGGTGTATTCCGTGTTGAAGCGCGTCTCCCTGCAGCCCGCGGCCAGGCATATCCGTATGCCGCCACTTATCACCATCGGCAACCCGCCGCCCACCGCCGCGCAGCAGCAGGCGGCCCAGGCCCGGCGTGCCCAACGCTTGCGCGGCGAGGTCTGAGGCTGGACCGGGGGCGCGCCTGCTTTCGGCCCAGGCTGTTTTTTGGCTCAGGCTGTGCGGCACGCCATACAGGCGCGGGGCGTTAACCTGTAGCCTGTCGCCACGAACCTTCAGCTTTCGAAGACCAAAAGGATTTGCCCTGTGAAACAGTTATTCCTGCCCCTGGCCCTTAGCCTTTTTCTCGCCGGCTGCGGCGAAAGTCTGGACTACTCCATCGATAACCCGACCGACAGCGCCATCAGCCTGGAGATCGACGGCACCCGCCATGAGATCCCGGCGCACACGGCCAAGGACGTCAGCCTGGCGCCCGGCGAGCACAGCCTGCGCAGCGACACCCTGGGCGAACTGAAGGTCATCGTCTATGTCGGCCGCGAAGGGGGCCTGATCAACCCGACCCTGAGCGACTATGTGATCGCCAACGAGATCTATGTCAGCGACGCGTCGAAACTGAAGAATTTCGGTGCAATACGCACCACCATCCAGCTCGAAGGTGTCCCTTTCGAGGGTGCGTTCCAGCAAAGCCACGCGCTGTTCATCGACAAGGCGTGGCGCTTCGGTGTGCAGGAAAGCTTCCCGGACAGCGTCACCGAGCATGTCCCGGACAATGGCGGCAATATCTTCTCGAAGATCTTCACGGCCAAGGATTTCATCGCCTACTACGAGCAGCGCAACGAGGTACCGGGCTATTTCGAAAAAAGCCGCCCGGCCACGACACCGACAGCCCAGCCCCGCAAAGCCGAGCCCGCCCCCGCCCTGCCGACACTCTCCGCCGAGTACGAGCCCCACAGCCGTGGGCTGCGCGAGGTTCATGGGCAGTACCTGAAGGCGACCGATGCGTCCGAACAGAAGGCCCTGCAGAAAGCCTATTTCGATGCGCAGATGGCCTACACCCAGGCCACCGCCCTGCTCGGCTCCAAGGCCTCACCGCAAGCCAACCAGCAGGCCAATCTGTTCGTGCTGACCCTGGGCCAGGTCATGGGCGCTTCGGCCCTGGTCGCCCCCTAAGAGCGCCTCGGGTGGGGCCGGCCCTCGCGGGCATGTCCCGCCACGGAGGCTTTGTCGACCCTCCCCCAGCGAGCGAACCGAGTTGCCATGAAGCTTTGTGAACAATGTGAAGTCTTCGTCTTCGAGCACGACACTCAATGTCCCGAATGTGGCAGCCGAGTGCTGTGCCAAGTGGAAGCACCCGCGCCACCACGCATGCCCTCCACCCTGGGCAAGGTATTGAAGTGGCTGTTTATCGGCCTCGCGCTGGTGATAGCCGCCGGCGTGCTCGCCGTGACGGTGATCCTGAACTCACTGGGTCCGATGCCATCGATGGGCTGAACCACTCCCATCACAACCCTGAGATCCGAGTTTTAGCATGAATCGATACGGGTCATTTTTCGGTCTCTTCCTCGGCCTGTCTGCGACCTTGCTGGTCTACGCCTACGGCGAACTGGGGGCTGACGTTCTCGGCCAGCCGGCCGTACCCCTCAGCGGCAGCGTTTTTTCAGGACCCGAGACCATGGCCGTTTACCTGCTGCTGGTCTCGGGGGTTTACAGCCTGCTCTGGCCCAGATGGGTCGCGCCGATTGCATTCTTCAGGCAATCCAGAAGAGCCGCCTACCTCTGCGCGAGCGGCTCCTTTTGCCTGTTCTGGCTGTACGGGGCCAACTCCATTGCCAGCGATTACGCCTTCTATTTCGGCAATACCTGGCGCGCGTCGGAAATAGTCCTGGGGTTTGTCCTATCCAGTTATTGGGCGCTGCCGTTGATGACGCTCTGCACGGCCTTCTATTCCATTTTGTATTTCCACCTCGGCCATGCACCAGTGCGGGCTGTCGATAAAACTGCACTAGTCTGAATGGAACCCCCAACGATTCGGACAGCCCATGCCCCTCAAGCGCCTCATCTTGCTGTTGGCCTTGCTGTACGGGACGCAGCCAGTGCTGGCGCAGGTCGCCCCGCCTGCACAGCAGCCCCCGATTCGCGTGGGCTACATCGAATTCGCGCCCTATACCCATACCGATGCCCAGGGTCAGCCGGCCGGGGAGCTGATCGAGTTCCTGCGGCTCGTGGTCCAGCGAGCCGGCTATCAAGCCGACTTTGTCGAATACCCGAGTTATCGCCTGTTCAAGTCGATGGAAACCGGCCAGATCGAGCTGTGCGCCTCATTGATCCGCCACCCGGTGATGGAAGCGTACAGCTTGCGCAGCCGCTACCGGATCGCCCAGATCAAGCTCAACCTCTACTACAAGGATCAGCCCCAACCGCCGCGCATGGAAGCGCTGCGCAATACCCGTCTCTTGCTGATCAAGGGCCTGGTCTATCCGGGTTCGCCGCTGGCGGCCCTGAGCCAGGACCCGAGCAATGGCGTGATCCTG
>DATDTH010000343.1:0-6967 GCA_035290985.1 Pseudomonas sp.
AGGTGCTGATCGGCGTCGGCGATGACAGCAAGCCGCAAGTGCGGGCGCTCAATCCGACCCAGAGTCGCGTCTACAGCCAGGATACCCTGCAGGTCGACGTGGTCGCCCGGGACGATCTGGCCGTGCATGCCCTGGAAGCCAGCCTGTGGCTGGAAAATGGCAACGCGCCGCTCTGGGAAAAACGCATCGACCAGCAGGACGGGCTGATTCCGGGCCCGGAAACCGTCAATCGCCTGAGCATCGACCTCAAGCCGCTGGCCCTGGGCAATCAGAACCGCAACCTGCAACTGCGCGTGGCGGCGGTGGACGATGGCGGTCAGCGGGGCGACATCAAGGAACTGCCCCTGCAGGTCATGGCCGACAGCCTCGGTCCGCGCCTGGCGGTGGTTTCGCCCATCCAGGGCACGCCGCTCTATGCCGGCAATAAGGTACAGGTGCGCCTGCGGGCCGTGGACGACACCAAGCTGGTGTCCCTGCGCGCCCTGAGCGGCGCCCAGACGCTGCACAGCCGCACCCTGGCGGCCAACCAGCAGGCCGCCAGCTTCGAAGACAGTTTCCAGCTGACCGTGCCGGCCCAGGGCGAGGAGCTGGTCATCGAATTGCGCGGCCAGGATCAGTACGGCAACGAGGCCGAGCCGACACTCTGGCGCTTCCCGATCGGCCAGGACCTGCCGCCGCAACTGAGCGTGCGGCTACCGGCGCCGGGTTCGCGGCTCTACGAGGGCGAGGCCTTCAGTGCCCAGGTCCTGGCCCAGGACGACCGCGAGCTGACCAAGGTCGAATTCTTCCTGCGCCAGAACGGCCAGACCCAGGTGCTCAAGACCGTCACCGGCCTCGAACTGAAGAATGCCCAGGGCGGTTATCTCGGCGCGTCCCTGCGGATACCGACCAAGACGGGCGTCGATACGGACATGGGCGCGCGGGCGCTGGACAATGCCGGCCAGAGCAGCGAAGTGCTGTTCGACCTGCAGATCATCGACGACACCGAGGCGCCGACTCTGCAATTGAACAAGCCGCTCGCCGCGTTCGACCTGGCGCCGGGGGCCAGCTTCGAGGTGCAGGGCAGCGCGGGCGACAACCAGTACATCGACACCGTGCAGGCCCTGCTGATCGATCCGCAGACCCAGGAAGAACACGCCCTGGCCTGGGAGCTGTTCAGCCGCAAGGACCGTGTCGAGACGATCAAGGTGCCCAACCCCGGCACGCTCGGTGCGATCATCGCCGGTCAGCGCTTCTACAGCGACTTCGAGGCGCGCCTGCGCCTGACGCCGGCGCTCAGCCAGCGCTATGCCGGTCAGGTGCTGCAACTGGTGCTGCGGGCCCGTGACCGCGGCGTCAACGAGGTACGCTCGGCGCCGATCGACATCCAGGTGCTGGCCGATGACAAGGGCCCGCAGATCACCATCCAGTCGCCGAGCGAGCGGTTGTTCGAGCGCCAGTCGGCTGAATTGAAGGTCAACCTGCTGGACGATACGGCCGTCGCCTCCTATGAAATACGCCTGCGCGACGACCAGGATCGCGATGACCTGCTGGCCAGTGCCGAGAGCCTGAGCGCCGCGCAACTGAGCATTCCGCAGACGGGCTCGATCCTGCTCGACATCGAGCGCTATCGCCCCCTGGCCGAGCCCATCGGCCTGACCCTGGTGGTCAAGGCCAAGGACCTGCTCGGCAACGAAAGCCTGCAGACCCGCCGCGTGCTGATCCAGGCCGACCAGGCGCCCAAACTGACCTGGCGCGACAGCCTACCGAGCGAGCAGCAGGAACGTGGCCAGCCGCTGCGCGGCAGCCTGCAGGTCAAGGACGACTACCTCGATAATTTGAACGGCGTGCGCCATCTGCTGATGTTCAGCTCCCTGCGTGGCTTGGCCGAGGGACGCGGCATCCAGGGCGGCAGCTACAAAAAAGCGCAACTGCCGTTCAACTATCCGCTGATCCACTTCGCCTACCCCGAAGCCCAGGGCTGGCAGGGCCAACTGCTGCTCGATGAGCAAGCCTTTCTGGGCGTGCAGGGCGATCGGCTGACCCTGACCGGGAGCGAAGAGGTCCAGGCGCCGAAAACTCTCAAATTGGGCACGCAAACCAGCCTCTGGCAGGTGGAAAGTCATGCGCGCAACCTGTGCCAGGCGCGTCCGGCCCAGATTGAAGTCCAGGCGCCGAATGGCCTGCTGGACCTCAAACCGCTGTTCACCCCGGACACCACCCGCTTGATCCTGCGTCCGCTGAACGGTGCGCCGGCCTTTCTCCGGGAAATCCAGCTGAGCCTGCAGGAAAGCACCGCGGCCGACCTCAGCGGCGCCGGCGGTAGACGCGTGCCGGGTCGCTATGTGGTCAACCTGCTGCTGCAGGATGGTCTGGCGGACGCCGCCCAGACCGCTTTCCTGCAAATCGC
The DNA here is from genome assembly GCA_035290985.1 of Pseudomonas sp. Lineage (GTDB taxonomy): Bacteria > Pseudomonadota > Gammaproteobacteria > Pseudomonadales > Pseudomonadaceae > Aquipseudomonas. The sequence continues at coordinate 2,390 of DATDTH010000343.1, forward strand.
CAGCAGTGGCAAGCAGGGCAGCCCCGAGCAAAATTTCGCCGCCCTGTTGCCGATCCCGGTCGAAACCCAATCGACCGCCGTCAACCTGTTCGGCCAGGCCACCGACCGGTTTTCCCATGAGCGCGGTGACCTGGCGTTGAGCGCGCTGCTGCAGCAGCCGCTGCTGTTCGACGAGCAGGCCCCGACTTCGCGCATTCTCAGTCCGGCTGTCGGTAGCCTCGCCATCCCCATGCAGCAGCTCGACCTCAAGGTCGAGTTCGGTGACGACAGCCAGGCCCTGAAGAGCCTGCGCCTGCTGGAAAACCGCACGCGCACCGTGCATGAGCTGGGTGTGAATTTCGGTCAGCGCAGCTGGCAGTTGCCGTACCGGGTACCCAAGGCCTTCGACAGCGGCGACCTGGAACTGACCCTGATCGCTGAGGACTGGAGCGGTCGCAGCAGCGAGCACAGCCTGGTCTACCCCCTGCAGGCCAACGAGAAACCCCAGCTGTCCTTTACCGGTTTCAACAGCTATTGGGTCAACGGCGTCTACCAGAAGGCGCTGACCGATCCCTCGCGCCTGAACTACGGCGAATTCTGGGTACGCACCCAGGAGCGTTTCCGCCTGGACACCGAACTGCGCGACGACGCCGGCCTGGCGACTTACCGGGTGCTGCGCCTCAAACGCGATGGCAGCGTGGCAGCGGTGGTGTACAGCCGCGGCTTCCAGGTCAACTGCCCGACCGCGCCGCCGCTGCAGGCCGTGGACAAGACCGAGATCCTGTTCGACCAGACCGAGCCGACCGAATACCGCATCGAGCTGATCGACACCTATGGGCATGTCAGCGACCGCACCATCCTGGTCCACCCCTTGGTCAACCTGGTACCGGAAGTGCGGATCACCGCGCCGGCCCAGGACCAGGATATAGCCGCCGGCACCTTCCGTATTCGCGTCGGCCTGGTGGCGGCCGACGATCGCAAGCTGAGCGTCGATCGCCTGAAGGTCTTCGCCAACGGCGTGCCCCTGCCGGTGCTGTCCAGCAGCGCGAGCGAGGCGGCCGGCGGCGACCAGGCGGTCAATGCCGCCTTCGACAGCATCCATGACAGCTTCCAGGCCAACTACGATGCGACCCAGGCCGACGAATACGGGCGCAAGAACAGCCCCTATGCCCTGCAGCGCAGCTTCGTGCTGGAAGTGCCCCAGGGCCTGATCCGCCACGACCAGCCGCTCAAGCTAACCGCCCAGGTCCAGGACTCGGACGGCGCCGTCGGCCTGTTCGAGCGGGAAATCAACGTGGCCGCCGACCTTATCAAGCCGGAAGCCCTGATCAAGCGGCCCGCAGTCGGTTTCGGCGCCATCGAGGACAGCGACTTCACCCTCGCGGTGCAGGCCTACGACAACGTCAAGGTCAACCGCATCATGCTGTCCCGCGCCTATGGCGTACTCAAGCGCGATGGCGGCTACGTCAAGCAGGACTTCGTCTTGCAGCGCAATATCGAGGGCATTCCGGCGGAAGACTACGAGCCGGTGACCACCCTGAATATCGATTCGCCGGAGTACAGCCAGGTCCTGCATGTCGATCGCCTGCAGCAGATACTCACGGCGTTCGGCCTGAACCACGACGAGGTCAGCCGGGTGGATGTCTGGGTGCGGGTCGAGGCCTTCGATATGGCCAACAGCCAGGCCCGCGAAGTCAGTTACCCGGTGCGGGTCGACGAGCGCCCGGTGCTCGATGTGATCGAGCCGTTGCCCGGCGCCAAGGTGGTGGAAGGCAACCCCCTGTACGTCAACGTCAAGGCCTTCGACGACGTCGGCATCGAGTACGTCAACCTGCGGGCCACCTACGGCAACGGCCAGCCGGCCTACGACATGCGCCTGCGCACGGCCCCGTTCAACTATTCCGTGCCGGTGCCGGCCTTCGACCCGGCCAACCCCGCGGCCAATCGCATTCACCTGAGCATCGAGGCGGTGGACAACTACGGCGTCGCCCACAACGACCTGGACGCCCACCGCGCCGAGGAAGAGCTGGACGTCGAGATCACCCAGGACCAGGCGCCGAGCGTGCTGATCGGCACGCCCAAGGACAACAGCCAGGCCATCGAAGGCCAGTTGCTGCTGGTCGAGGTCAATGCCGTCGACGATGTCGGCATCGACCGTGTGGTGCTCAATGTGGCCGGCCTGAAAGGTGGCGATCGCAGCCTGACCGATATGGTCTTCCCCTACGAGTTCCTGCTCGAAGTGCCCTATGGCCAGGCCGGCGCCGACCTGCAGCTGACCGCCAGTACCCTGGAGCGGCGCGCCGACAAGGCCCGCAGCGTGTCCACGCCCAGCGCGGTGCGGGTGCGGGTGATCAAGGACGACCAGGCCCCGGACCTGCTGGTCAAGTTGCCAGTGGCCAGTGGCGCCAGCGTGGCGGAGAAACGCGACCTGCCCTACCAGCTGGAAGTCAGCGACAACGTGCGCATCGGCTCGGTCGGCCTGGGCCTCTATGTGGACCGCAATGCCGATGGCAGTTTCAGCGCCGAAGAGCGGGTGGTCGACCGCCTGATGCTCAGCGCGCCCTTCTTCGGCAGCCTGCCGCTGGCCAAGATCGCCGACTACCTCAAGCGCACGGACAACCTGCCCGAAGCGCTGCCGATGCAGTTGCAGATCATCGCCCGGGATGCCGCCGGTAACGAGTCGCGGCAGAACATACCGATCTCCCTGAAGCGCAACCAGCCGCCGGAAGTCAACGCGATCAAGCTGCTCGATGCCCGCGGCTTCGCCATGGGCCAGGTCAGCGAACTGACCGAAGGGCGTGGGGTGGTGATCCAGGTCCAGGCCAGCGACCCCGAGGTCGGCGTCGACAGCGCCTCGTTGTTCTACGCCATAGGCCCGGTCGATGCCCCGGTGGAGTTCCAGCCCCTGGGCGAGGATTCCGCCGCACCCTTCCAGTTCCACTTCAAGGTGCCCACCGGGCGGGTCGACCAGGTGCTGCGCTTCCGCGCCAAGGCCCGCGACCTGGACGGTTACGAGTCGCCCATGGTCGACCTGCCTGGCACCTTGACGATCAAGGCCGACCAGGCGCCACAGGCGCGCATCGTCAAGCCGGACAACGACAACTCGGTGGTGATCGACGGCGAGGATGTCGAAGTCTTCGTTGAGGCCTTCGACGACCTGGGCCCGGAAGGCATCGACCGGGTGACCTTCTATGTCAACGGCCTGCCGGTCTACAGCAGCGAGCAGAGCTACGGCCAGCAGACCGGCAGCCATGCCCAGGACCATGTGTACCGGGCGCAGATCGCCGCTCCGAGCGGGGTGAACGGTTTCACCATCCAGGCAATCGCCTACGACGTGCTCGGCCAGGCCGGCGAGTCGCAGATCATTCGCGTCGGCCGCCTGGAAGACACCGTGGTGCCGCGCCTGGCGGTGATAGCGCCGATCGACAAGGACGTGCTGACCATGGGCGAAAGCCTGCGCGCGGTGGTCTCGATCGAGGACATGGGCGGCGCCATACAGGATGTGAGCATGCTCTGGCAGCGTCAGTACCAGGCCGAGAACGGCGAATGGAAGGTCGCCGACGAATACCCGCTCTCGCTGTTCCGCGACGACACCCGCCTGCCCGGCGACAGCACGCCCAAGAGCCAGCCGGACAAGCACTACTTCATCTACTGGGCCGATTTCAGCCAGGGCCATGTGCTGCGCCGCACCGGCCTGCGCAACGAGCGTCTGCACGTGCTGACCAAGGTGGTCACGCCGAACCATACCGTGACCCGCGACACCTACCATGAGATGGGCTGGCCGCTGAGCGAACGGCGTTTCATCATGCCGACCCCGGCTGCCCAGGACGCGGGCAAGCAGGTCCATTACACCGCCATCGACCAGTACCGCAGCCTCGACCGCAGCGGCGCCATGATCGCGGCCTGGTCCAGTGTCGATCCGCTGCGCATCGAACAGGGCCTGGGCCTGCTGGATAAAGCGGTTCTGGACAGGCCCGGCGCACCGGCCCGCACCGGTATCTTCATCATGGATGCGGTGGACGAGACCCAGAGCAACCAGCGCGGCGACTTCTTCGCCTATTCGCCGCTGCTCAATGGCGCCGCGGAGATCTTCAGCGGCAGCATCGGTGAGCTGGTCACGGACCAGAACATAGTGCTGGCCGGCAAGTCCGGTGTCAGCGGCGGCGATTGCAAGAACGCGCCGGGCGCCTGCGGCTTCGTCGACCAGCTGAGCGCCGAGATCCGCAAGGACTGGCAGGGCGGCGACAACTCGAACGAAGGCAGCGGCGGCCTGTACCTGGACAACCAGGCCGGCGAGTTGCTGCTGTTCGGCCAGAGGAACGGCGAAGGCCAGTTCGGCCTGCCGTACCTGATGATGGGCCGGGTCGACATGCCCTATCCCGATGTCTATGGCCTGACCCGCAGCGACAACCTGGCCCTGGTGGCGAACGGCAACGGCGGCGTCCAGGTCATCGACATCAGCAACATGACCGCGCCCTACCACGTCGGCTATATCAAGCCCAACGGCTTCGTCCGCGACGTCAAGGTGCGTGGCCATTACGCCTATATCGCCGCCTCGGAAGAGGGCGTGGTGGTGGCCGACCTGAGCACCCCGGCCAT
>DATDTH010000344.1:0-5915 GCA_035290985.1 Pseudomonas sp.
CCGCATTGGGCGAGGCGCTGGCCCAGGCCCGCCTCGAGGCGCTCAAGATCTACAAGCAAGCGGCTGTCGCCGCGCTCGGTGAAGTCCATACGCCAGGATGCAACGGGGCTCCGTAGGGTGCGATCAGCGCACCGAGACAGAGCTGCGTTCGACGATTAAGCATCGCATTGATAGCGCACCCTACAAAAACGCTTCGGCGAAACCTGCGGTACGAAAACGGCGCCTACGGCGCCGGAAAGGCCTGGAGCAGCGCCGCCGGCGTCAGCTGGGCATCCCGCCATTGGAAGGCCACCGGCCGCAGTTGCTGGTCGATCCGGGCCTGGTCCCAGAGTTCGGCAAAGGCGATGCCGACGCCGGGATGACACAGGGTCGGCGCCAGCAAGGCCAGGGGCCAGAGCACGAAGGCATTCTTCAGGATTTCCGCCCGCGGCAACACCAGGCCGTGAAAATTGCCGACCTGCTCGCCATACAAGAGCACATCGATATCCAGTGGCAGGCCACGGCGCTCGGGCGCGTAGCGGCCGTTGTCGGCCTCGATGAATTTCAGCCGCCGATCCAGCTCTATCAAGGGCAGATCGGTGTGGCCCGACACCACCAGATTGAAGAAGGGCCCGCTCTTGATTCCCACAGGTTCGCTATCGAACACCGGCGAGCAGCGCAGATCCAGCACGAATCCCGCCAGGGCCTCGAGCCCCGCCCGCAGATGCAGCTCACGCTCGCTGTTGCTACCGAGCCCGAGAAAAATCGGTGTCAGTGACATCCGCGCTCGATCTCCACACCCACGCCCGAGGCAGCCGCAACCGCACCCGGCTTGGTCAGCTTCAGACGCAACCAGGGTATTTGAAACTCGCTCATCAGGGTCTCGGCCAGGCGCTCGGCGAAGGTTTCCACCAGCAGGAAGTGCGCCTCCTGGGCAAAGGCCTGGATACGCGTGGACAGGGCGGCATAATCGAGCGCCTTGCTCAGGTCGTCGCCGGCCGCGGCCGGGCGGTTGTCCCAGGCAAAGGACAGGTCAAGACGCAGGCATTGACGAATGCTGCGCTCCCAGTCGTAGGCACCGATTACCGTATCGACTTCCAGGCCTTCGATAAACACTCTGTCCAACATTCTTCTCCACAGCACGGGCCGACAAAGCGCCCTGTTCAATGTCCAGCGACCCTGTCCGTTCGGACAGGCACGTTCGGATTACAGGCGGGTCGCCCAGCATTCTCGCCTGAATCGGCGCACGGCCCCAGCCCAATCTGCAGCGGGCGAGCTAAACCGGGGACGCCGGCATGCCGAGCAGCTCTCGTAGCCGCCTGGCAGGGCCTGTTAGAATCGTCGCATACCCGCCCGGAAGGATAAGCATGTTTTGGTTGCTGGCGACCCTCGCCTACCTGCTCGGCTCGCTGTCGTTCGCCATTCTGCTCAGCCGCCTGGCCGGCCGGCCGGACCCGCGCGCCAGCGGCTCGGGCAACCCCGGCGCCACCAACATGCTGCGGGTCGCGGGCAAGAAACTGGCCGCGCTGACCCTGCTCGGCGACCTGCTCAAGGGCTTGCTGCCGGTCTGGCTCGCCCAGCTACTGGGGCTGAGCCTGCAGCAACAAGCCTGGGTCGGCCTGGCCGCCGTGATCGGCCACCTCTACCCCCTGTACTTTCGTTTCCGTGGCGGCAAGGGAGTCGCCACCGCCGCCGGCATGCTGTTGGGCCTGTACCCGCCGGCGGCGCTGCTGGCGGTCGGCGCCTGGCTGCTAACGTTCAGCCTGACGCGCACCAGCTCCATGGCCTCCCTGGTCGCCACACCCCTGACCCTGCCTTTGCTGGCCTGGCAGCAGCCCGCGGCCCTGCTACCGGTCAGCGTGCTGACCGGCCTGATCGTCTGGCGCCATCGGGGCAATCTGCGCGATCTGTTCAGCGGGCATGAGCGGCATTTCTAAGGTGCAGCCACAAGCGGTAAGGCATAAGAGCAGCTGCAAGCTGTAAGCCATAAGCGGCAAGAACAAAGCACAAGCCCGGATAAGCCTTGGCGCAATCCGGGTTTCGCCGCAACGCAAAAGCCCGCGGGTTGCACCTAGGCGGCCCCACCCGCCCTACCAGAGCCCCATTGCGCCGGCATGCCTTTTTGTAGGGCGGGTTAGCCGCGCGAAAAATCGATCCTACAAACCACGCTGCTCCCACCGCGCGGCGTAACCCGCCAGGCGGAGCAATGCCCTAAATCGCCGGCAACTGCTCCATCGGCCAGCGCGGCTGGACGCCGATGGCCGGCCCTTCCTGCTGCCCGGCCTGCAGGCGTTGACAGCCGGCATAGGCGATCATCGCGCCGTTATCGGTGCAGAAGGCCGGCCGGGCGTAGAAGACTTGCCCCTTGAGGTCGCCCAGCATTTTTTCCAGGGACTGGCGCAGGGCCGTGTTGGCGCTGACGCCCCCAGCTATGACCAGGCGCTTGAGCCCGGTCTGCTTCAAGGCCCGCTTGCACTTGATGGTCAGAGTCTCCACCACGGCGTGCTGGAAGGCCAGGGCGATGTCGCAACGGGTTTGCTCACCGTCGTCTTCAGCCGCGCGGCACTGCTGCCAGGTGTTAAGGGCGAAGGTCTTGAGGCCGCTGAAGCTGAAGTCCAGCCCGGGCCGGTCGGTCATCGGCCGCGGAAAAACGAAACGTCCCGGCGTGCCGCTCAGGGCCAACCGGGCGATTTCCGGGCCGCCGGGGTAGGCCAGGCCGATCAGCTTGGCGGTCTTGTCGAAGGCCTCGCCGGCCGCATCGTCCAGGGATTCGCCGAGCAACTGGTAACGGCCGATGCCATCGACCCGTACCAGCTGGGTGTGGCCACCGGACACCAGCAGGGCGACGAAGGGAAACTCGGGCGGCTGCTCCTCCAGCATGGGCGCCAGCAGATGGCCTTCCATATGGTGCACGCCCAGCGCCGGGATGCCCCAGGCGAAGGCCAGCGCCTGGGCGCAGGAGGCGCCCACCAGCAGCGCACCGACCAGACCGGGGCCGGCGGTGTAGGCGATGGCCTCGATCTGCCGGGCCTCGCAGCCGGCCTCCTGCAGCACCTGGCGGATCAAGGGCAGCATGCGCTTGACGTGATCGCGCGACGCCAGTTCCGGCACCACCCCGCCATACAAGCGGTGCAGGTCGATCTGACTGAACAGGGCATCGGCCAACAGACCGCGCTCGCTGTCGTACAGCGCCACGCCGGTTTCATCGCAGGAAGTTTCCAATCCCAGTACTAGCATGGGGTTCGCGCCTTATAGCCGGGCCAATTCGAAGCCGCGCATGATAAGCGCCGCTCCAGGCCCCGGCCAGCGCTTTTCGATCAGAGGCTTTGCATTCCTGGCGCCGAGGCGGTAACATCCGCAACCCTTGAAAACCGACGTCCTCCAGTGCCTTATTTGCCAGGAGAGCGTTCACCACCGGTAATTAATTAAGGTAGTTTTGGATGCCAGCCGTCAAAGTTAAAGAGAACGAACCCTTCGACGTCGCTCTGCGTCGTTTCAAGCGCTCCTGCGAAAAAGCCGGTGTTCTGGCAGAAGTTCGCAGCCGCGAGTTCTACGAGAAGCCCACGTCCGAGCGCAAGCGCAAGGCTGCAGCCGCAGTCAAGCGTCACGCCAAGAAAGTGCAGCGCGAACAGCGCCGCGCCGTACGCCTGTATTAATCCACAGACGCACGCTGTCAGCTTTTGCCACGCCCGGCTAACCGCCGGGCTGCCGGCATGACCGACTCCAGCCTCAAGATCCGTCTGACGGAAGCGATCAAGGACGCCATGCGCGCCCTCGATAAGCCACGCCTGATGACGCTGCGTCTCGCCCTCTCCGATATCAAGCGCGTCGAAATCGACGAGCGCATCGAAGTGGACGACGCACGCTTTCTGCTGATTCTCGACAAGATGATCAAGCAGCGCCGCGACTCGTTTCGCCAATTCAGCGATGCGGGCCGCAAAGACCTGGCCGAGGTCGAAGCTGCCGAAATCATCGTGTTGCAGGCCTTCATGCCCACCCCGCTGGACGAATCCGAGATTCGCAGCCTGATCGCTCAGTCTATAGTCGACAGTGGCGCCCAGGGTATGCCGGACATGGGCAAGGTCATGGCCCTGCTACGACCCCTGGTTCAGGGCCGCGCCGATATGGGCCTGGTCAGTCGACTGCTCAAAGCCAGCCTGTCCTCCTAATTCCGCCGCAGCTATGCTGGCGACTCGACTGATCACGAGAACGCCATGGCCGGACTGATACCCCAAGGCTTCATTGACGACCTGCTCAACCGCACCGACATAGTCGACGTGGTCAGCTCGCGCGTGCAATTGAAAAAGACCGGCAAGAATTTCAGCGCCTGCTGCCCCTTCCATAAAGAGAAGACCCCTTCGTTCAGCGTCAGCCCGGACAAGCAGTTCTATTACTGCTTTGGTTGCGGCGCCGGCGGCAACGCCCTGGGCTTTCTCATGGACCACGATCACCTGGATTTCGTCCAGGCCGTGGAAGACCTGGCCAAACAGGCCGGCATGGAAGTGCCCCGCGAAGAAAGCGGCCGCCCGCACACCCCGCGCCAGCCCACCGACTCGCCACTCTATCCACTGCTGACCGCCGCGGCCGAGTTCTACCGCCAAGCCCTGAAAAGCCACCCCACCCGCAAGGCCGCGGTGGACTACCTGAAAGGTCGCGGCCTGTCCGGCGAGATCGCCCGCGACTTCGGCCTGGGCTTCGCCCCACCCGGCTGGGACAACCTGTCCAAGCACCTGGGCGGCGACAGCCTGGCGCAAAAGCACCTGATCGACGCCGGCCTGCTGGTGGAAAACGCCGAAAATCCGGACAAGGTCAAACGCTACGACCGCTTCCGCGACCGGGTGATATTCCCGATCCGCGACAGCCGCGGCCGCATCATCGCCTTCGGCGGCCGGGTGCTGGGCGACGACAAACCCAAGTACCTGAACTCCCCGGAGACCTCGGTCTTCCATAAGGGCCAGGAACTCTACGGCCTGTACGAGGCACGCCAGAGCAATCGCCAGCTCGACGAAATAATGGTCGTCGAAGGCTACATGGACGTGATCGCCCTGGCCCAGCAAGGCCTGCGCAACGCCGTCGCCACCCTGGGCACCGCCACCAGCGAAGAACACCTCAAGCGCCTGTTTCGGGTGGTGCCCAGCGTCTTGTTCTGCTTCGACGGCGACCAGGCCGGGCGCAAGGCCGCCTGGCGCGCCCTGGAGGCGACCCTGCCAAGCCTGCAGGACGGCCGCCGCGCGCGCTTCCTGTTCCTGCCCGAAGGCGAGGACCCGGATACCCTGGTCCGCAGCGAAGGCACCGACGCCTTCCGTGCTCGCATCAATCAGCAGGCGCAGCCCCTGGCCGATTACTTCTTCCAGCAACTGAGCCAGGAAGCCGACCCGCGCTCCCTGGAAGGCAAGGCGCACCTGGCCACCCTGGCAGCCCCGCTGATCGACAAGATTCCCGGCGCCAACCTGCGCACCCTGATGCGCCAGCGCCTGACGGAAATCACCGGCCTGAGCGGCGAACGCCTGGGACAACCGAGTCCGAACGCAGCACCGCCGGCCACCGTCACCGCCAGCGCCGCGCCCCCCGACTTCGACGCCCACGCCTATTACGATGGCAGCGACGGCTACTACGACAGCAGCGGCAGCCACGAAGAAGCCCCGCACTACCCGGACCCCGAGCCCCAGCCGCAATGGGAGCCAAAGCGCGGCAAAAAGGACGGCAAGCCCTGGAGCAAGGACAAGGACTGGAAGAACAAGGGCCAGCGCCCCGACTTCCAGCCCCGAGCCCCACGGGTGGCCGCCCCGGTCGAGTCACCGACCCTGACCGCCCTGCGCACCCTACTGCACCACCCGGAACTCGCACAGAAAGTCGAGGATGCCAGCCATTTCGCCGCCGAAGATGGCACCTACGCCCAACTGCTGGTGGCCCTGCTCGGCGCCCTGCAGAAAAAC
>DATDTH010000345.1:0-3189 GCA_035290985.1 Pseudomonas sp.
ACCTGTGCAAGCCGGCGGATGCCGATGATGTGCTGGCGGCGCTGATGTCCCAGCATGCCGACCTGGACAGCCTGGTGCCGGAAAACCCGATGTCGGTGGACCGCCTGCAGTGGGAGCATATCCAGCGCGTGCTGGGCGAACACGAAGGCAATATCTCCGCCACCGCCCGCGCCCTGGGCATGCACCGGCGCACCCTGCAGCGCAAACTGCAGAAACGCCCGGTGCGCCGCTAAGGTTGCTTGAGGGCGCGCTTTTCGTAGGGTGGCGTTAGCCGCGCAGAAAACCGCTCCGACAAACCACGCCGCACTCGCCGCGCGGCGTAACCCACGCGGACGGGCGCTTGCTGGCGAATGAATTGGCTCTGTATGAATTAGCTGTTGCTACAAAAGGCGTCAGAAGCGCGCAGAACCCGTAGGAAGGGCGGGGGCGCCTAGCCCCTGCCCGCGAAGTTTTTGCATGGCCATTTTCGCGGTCATGGACCGCTCCTACAAAGGCCTCCAGACCGCTGCAACACTTAAAGTACAGAGCCAATGAATTCGCTCCCAGGTGTTAATTAAATGGCATCCAGGCTACTGCGCAGCTTCCACCACGGTGAGCTTCTGGCCGACTGCGCCTGAATAGAACACCACCAGAACTCGGTGTGGCGGCGATGCTTCGGCGACCCGGTCGGGTTAATGCACAGCTTCCACCACTGTGAGCTTCTGGCCGACTGCGCCTGAATAGAACACCACCAGCTTGACCGGCACCGAGCCGACATTGCGGCCGTTGTGCAGGGTGTTGACCACCTCGGCCAAGGCCTCACCGGCTTTCAGCCGGTTAACCGCGCCACTCTTGAGCTGAACTTCGAGTTCGCCTTCCAGGATCATGCCGAATGAGGGAACCGGGTGCGAGTGCCAGCCCGTTTCACCACCCGGGGCGATTTCTATCACCAGGCCGGTGATTTCAGCCTGGCCTGCCGGGTATTCGATGGGCTTGCCATCCCAGCTGGTTGTGGTCTTGAGGACCGGTTCCACCTTGACGGCGGCGGACTTCTCCAGGGCAAAGGCTTCAGATTGAAAGGCCAGTGCCAGAGTTAGAAAAAAAGCCGATTTTTGAATATTCATGGGCGTCCTTGTTATTGGTTTTTTGAAGGTTGGATGATTATAGGGTTCTTGCCGTACTCGCCGAGCAGCCAAATCGCCGCGTCGGGTCGGGCTTGTTAAGATGGTGCCCCAGCCGTTGCAGGTGAGTGCCATGTTCGCCCTGTTCCACCAGATTCTGGGCGTCACCGCGCCGGTGTTCGCCATGCTGTTTCTCGGCGTGGCGCTCAAGCGCCTGGGCTGGATAGATGCGGCCTTTATCAACATGGCCTCGGCGCTGGTGTTCAAGGGCACCCTGCCGACCCTGCTGTTTCTCGCGATTTTTCGCGCCGACCTGAGCGCGGCCTTCCAGCCGGCGCTGCTGGGCTATTTCTGCCTGGCGACCCTGGCCAGCTTCCTGCTGGCCTGGGGCTGGGCACTCTGGCGTTGCCCCCAGGTGGATCGCGGGGTCTATACCCAGGGTGCCTTTCGCGGCAACAACGGCATAGTCGGGCTGGCCCTGGCCACCAGTCTCTACGGCGATTACGGGCTGTCCCTCGGTGGGGTACTGGCCGGGGTGATGATCCTGCTCTACAACAGCCTGTCGGCCATAGTACTGGCGGTCTACAGCCCGAACGCCAAGACGGACGCCTGGAGCCTCCTGAAAAGCGTGCTGAGCAACCCGCTGGTCATTGGTGTGCTGGCGGCCGTGCCCTTCGCCTACTGGCGAATCGACCTGCCGGCCTGGTTGCTCACCTCGGGCGACTATGTCGCCCAGATGAGCCTGCCCCTGGCGCTGATCTGCATAGGCGGCACCCTGTCCCTGGCCGCGCTGCGCGCGAGCAGTGGCCCGGCGCTGAGCGCCAGCCTGCTGAAAATGGTCTGGCTGCCGCTGCTCTGCACCCTCGGCGCCTGGCTCTGGGGCTTTCGCGGCGCCGAGCTGGGTGTGCTCTTTCTCTACTTCGCCAGCCCCACCGCGGCGGCCAGCTTCGTCATGGCCAAGGCGGTGGGCGGCAATCACCAACTGGCGGCGGCGATCATAGTGATCACCACCCTGGCGGCGGCGCTCACGATCAATATCGGCATCTTCGTGCTGCAGTGGGGCGGCTGGATCTGAATTGCGAGGTGTGCATCAGGGCAGAAACTCGACCCGCAGGGATCGGCTGGCGCTGCGGCCCTGGTCGTCGCTGACCCTGATCCGGTAGTGCCCGGAACGTTCGGGGCGCCACTGCAGGCCGGCCTGGGGGGTGCCCTGACCGAGCAGGGTCTGGTCGGCGAACCAGTAGAGCAGGCGCGCATCGCTGGCGACAGTGGCGCTCAGCGGGATGCTCTCCTGGGGCTGCGACAGGCGCAGGCTGTAGGTCACCTGGGTCAGCGGCGAGGTGATGCGCGGCAGGTCCTGCAGGTTGGTCGCGGCCTGGGCCTGGCAGCCCTGCTGGGCATCCGGCGGGGTGCGCCGCGGCAGGCCGGCGGCGGCGAACAGGCGCTGCAGGTCGGACGGCCAGAATTCGAATACCTGCAGCTCGCTGGTCGCCGCGTCGAAGGGCGGGCAGGCGGCCTTGCCGGTCTGCCGGTCGACCATCACCGGGCGGTGCAGGTCGGAGACGCGGATCGGCGACACCCCGGGTATGTACCAGGTCTTGCGCGTCTGCGGGCACCAGCGGTTGGGCAGCTCGCCGGAGGCGGCGCAGACCTCGACCCGAGTCAGCCCGGCCGGCGGCGGGTCGCTGGGCGCCTGCACCTCGGGCAGGGCCAGCGGAAGGGCATCGGCGATGCGAAAGAACAGCGGCGCGGCGGTCTTGATGCCGACGAAGGCCGGATTGGGCGTGGCGTCGAAGTTGCCGACCCATACCACCAGCACATAGGGGCCGACCAGGCCGGCACTCCAGGCATCGTGGAAACCCCAGGAGGTGCCGGTCTTCCAGGCCACCGGCCAGTTGCGCCCGCGGGCGTCGGCGGGCAGGCCGTCCGGGCGCGGGTTGTGCCGCAACATGTCGCGCACCATAAAGGCCGCCTGGGGCGAGAGCAGCTGGGCGCCGACCGTGCTGCGCGCCTCCTGGGTCCAGCGCAGGCTGCGCAAACGGCCGTCGCCAGCCAGCAGCAGGTACAGCTTGGCCAGTTCGGCGGGGGT
>DATDTH010000346.1:0-5838 GCA_035290985.1 Pseudomonas sp.
TGGTCAACAACGCAGCGACCAACCCGCAGTTCTGCAATGTGCTGGACACCGACCTGTCGGCCTTCCAGAAGACTGTCGACGTGAACATCCGCGGCTACTTCTTCATGTCCATCGAAGCCGGCAAGCTGATGCGCGAAAACAACCAGGGCAGCATCATCAACGTCGCCTCGATCAACGGCATCTCCCCCGGCCACTTCCAGGGTATCTACTCCATCACCAAGGCCGCGGTGATCAACATGACCAAGGTCTTCGCCAAGGAATGCGCCCAGTACGGCATTCGGTGCAACGCCCTGCTGCCGGGCCTGACCGACACCAAGTTCGCCTCGGCCCTGGTCAAGAACGACGCCATCCTCAATCAGGCACTGCAGCAGATCCCGCTCAAGCGCGTGGCCGACCCGAGCGAAATGGCCGGCGCCGTGCTCTACCTGGCCAGCGACGCCTCCAGCTACACCACTGGCGTGTCGCTGAACGTCGATGGCGGCTTCCTCTCCTGAGTGAGCGGTTGACGAAATAAAAAAGGAGCCTTCGAGGCTCCTTTTTTATGTCCATACAAAGCTATGAGTTCTTGCCGACCACCTTTTGTAGGAACGGCCCAGCGCCACAAAATCTGTCCACGCAGACGCTTCGCGTCTTTGTCCTACTGTGTTTTGGCCGCACGTGAACATCTTCACGAGCCCTATCTGGAGCATTTTTACCTTATCTTTGTCCATTCTGCGGGGAGGCAGTTTTCGTAGCCCTGATAAGCCTTGGCGCAATCCGGGGCCCCAGGGGAATTTCGTGAAACCGCTCTAGTGGCTGCTGGAACGCCACCTTGCCGGGTTACCCAGCACGGCAGGTGCGACATGGTTTGCCAGGCCGGCGGCTTACGGCCCATTACCGCCGCTGGGGACTGGCAGAAACCGGCCAAAAGCTGCCGCTCGTCATAGGCTCGGCAGTCTGCCGGAGGACAAGGATGGACCAGCCTTTGCAAGGTTGCGCGAACCCACTCAAATAGGAATTTTGGCGATAGATGAGTTCTAAGCTGCGCGGCTGTTTGGTGTTGACGACAGTTGTCACTGCACCGCCGAAATCCAGCCCTGGACGTCCGCAACAGTCGGAATCTTTCCGCTGCTGACCACCTTCTCATTGATCACCAGCGCAGGCGTGGCGAGAATGTCATAAGTCATCATCTTGCCCATGTCGGTGATCTTTTCGAATTCGGCCTGGATGTTCAGGTTCTGCGCGGCTTCGCGGGCAACGGCTTCGAGTTTCTTGCAGTTGGCGCAGCCCGAACCAAGGATTTTGACGTTCAGCATATAAAGCTCCTTTGTGTGTTGGTCAGCTTGCGGTTTGTGTGCGTTGACGACGAATCAGCAAATAGAGGGCGGCTACTACTGCCAGCGAAGCGGCCATACCCGCGCCGAGGATTAGCCAGCCGGTGCCATCGACCCAGGCACCATAGAGCAGACCTGCGACTATGCTGAACGAGGCGACCAGGCCGACGTAGGCGGCGGTTTTCTTGCGGCCAATCACGGCGACCACCATCAGCATGCTCTGCAAGCTCAGCTCAGGATCGGCCATCAGGTAGGCCAAGAGCGGGCCCGGGTGCATGCCCAGATCAAGGAACATCTTGGCTACTGGCACTTCCACCAGGGTTGGGAAGTACATGAATACGCCGAAGCCAACGGCTACGGCATTGGCCAGCACGCTGTTGCTGCCGGCGAGGCTTTCAATCCACTCCGGCTGAATGATCTGGCGCACCATGCCGACAATGAATACCCCCACCACCAGCACCCCGAAAATTTGCTTCACGAAGCGCCAGGCCTCCCACAACCACCCTTGCCAATCTTCGGTCGGTAATTTGCGAGCGAAGTAGCAAACGGACAGCATTGTGAGGGCCACACCGAATACACGACCGGTAAAGGTAAAGACCAATGTGTCGGGCTCTGGAGTCAGGCGTATCGAGGCGATCAACATGGTACTGGCGGTCAGACCAAGCGCAATCCATGTCCAGCTATTGGCCCCTTCGGTGATGTTATCCAGGCCACGCTTGGCCGTGGCGGCGATCATCAGCAGCAGGGCAATGAGCACGGAGCCTTGGAAGCTGACACCTTCCTCGCCTTTGCTGGCATCGAAGGGCACCCAGGCAAACAGAGTGTTCTGCCATGTCTGAGCCCAGGACAGCGGGACGCTGATGCTGAACAGGTCTGCGGTCAGCGGCCAGAGCTTCAGGGTGCCGGCAATCAGCAGGGCCACCAGAGACAGCAGCACGCCCAGCGCCGGTCGGGAAACACTGGCTTTCTCGGCGAACAGCGCATCGGACTGGGCGTCGTGGGTCAGGTCGTCCTTCCAGAAAATAGTGGCCATCAGCAAACCGATGCCGATGCCGAAAATCAGGCAGAGGATAAAACGGGCGATGGCAAAGTCCGCCCCCAGGATGCTGCCGGTATAGGCCAGGGCCATGATGTTGCCGGCCGGGGCAAAAAACAGGAAGGTAATTGCCGGGCCGATGCCCGCGCCTTTGCGGTATACGCCCGCGAACAACGGAACAATGGTGCATGAGCAGACGGCAATCAGTGATCCCGCCAGAGCCGCCGCAGGGTAGGACACGTAGACCGGTGCATGTCGGCCTAGCCAGTGGGTGATGCTGGCTTTGGGAATCAGGGCGGCCATGGCGCCGGCAATGAAAAACGCCGGCAATAGGCAGATGAGCACATGCGCTGCCAAGTAGGAAGCCAGGCTGCCGACTCCACCACTGATCAACTTGAGTATGAATTCCAAGGAGAGTCCTCAATTCTTTGCATTAGACGCTGAGTGTTTATTCTAGTGAATGTCCGTCGACGGGTTTTGACGTCGGTCTATGGCACGTAGAAAAAACTTACGCAGTTCGCTGAACCACAGTACCAAGCTGCCCATGGCGAAGCAGATCAGCCATTGCTCAAGGGTCAGTGGAGTAGTGCTAAAGGCCCGGTTGAGGGGTGCCCAATGCACAACCGCTACCTGCAAGGTAATGCCCAGAGCAATTGCGGCCCACAGCCAGCGATTGTCGAATATTCCCCTGAAGGCACTGAGCGATTCGGAGCGTGCATTCAAGGCGTTGAACAGCTGTGCCACAACCAGCACGGTGAAGGCGGCGGTTCGTGACGACTCAAGTGAGGCACTGCCCGGTAGCAGGCCGCCCGGCAACAACCAGTCAAAGGTCGCCAAGCTGGCCAGTGCCATAACCAGGCCGATTTGCACCACCCCATGCCACATGCGGGCATCAATGATCCGATCAGTCGGGCGGCGCGGACGCCTGGCCATCACATCCTCGCTCTGTGGGTCTATGCCCATGGCCAAAGCCGGTGCTGCATCGGTAATCAGGTTGATCCAGAGAATCTGGGTGGCCAGCAGTGGCAGCACTATTGCGCCATTGGCATCGACCAGGCCAATCAGGCCGGCGCCGATTACCGCAAGAAAGACTGTCAGCACCTCGCCCATGTTTGAGGAAAGCAGGTAGCGCAGGAACTTGCGGATGTTGTCCAGAATGGCGCGGCCCTCGCGCACGGCGATGATGATCGTGGCGAAGTTGTCGTCCGCCAGGATCATCTTGCCGGCCTGCTTGGTCACCTCGGTCCCGCTAATCCCCATGGCAATGCCGATATCGGCGGACTTCAAGGCCGGGGCATCGTTAACTCCATCCCCGGTCATCGCCACCACGTGGCCTTGGGCCTGCAGCGCATCGACAATCCTCAGCTTGTGCGCCGGTGCGACCCGTGCGTACACCGAGGTGCGCTTGACGGCCTCGGCCAGGCCAGCGTCATCCAGCCGGTCGATGTCGGTTCCGGTCAGGGCGCCCGCGCCCGCCTCGATGATGCCCAGATCCTCGGCGATGCGCGCAGCAGTGCGCGGATGATCGCCGGTGATCATGATGATGCGGATACCGGCCCGGTGGGCATCGGCAATCGCCGGGGCCACTTCCACACGTGGCGGGTCGATGATCCCGACCGTGCCGATGAAGATCAGCTGGTTTTCCAGGGCTGCGCCGTCAGTCACCTGCTCATCTGCCAGTAGCGGTCGATAGGCCACCGAGAGCGTGCGCAGCGCTGCTCCGGAAAGTTCATCCACATCGGCCAGGGCTTCAACCCGGATTTCATCGGTCAGCGGCACGACATCCATGCCGACCTGGACGCGTGTGCAGTGCCCGAGCAACACATCGGGCGCGCCCTTGCTGATCAGCAGGCGCTCGTTGCCCTGCTCATGGTCGATGACCAGCGCCGACATCATCTTGCGTTCGGAGGTAAAGGGAATCTCGCCAACCCGCTCGAAGCGTTCCTGGCTGCGTGCCGGGGTATCCAGCTTGCGCTCGGCCACCAGAAAGGCCGCTTCCGTGGGGTCGCCCTGAATGACCCAGGTGCCATCTTCCTGTTGTTGCAGCTGGGCATTGCCGGCCAGGCTGCCGCCACGCAGGAGCAGTACATGTTCGCTGTGCACCGGGCCACAACACAGGGCCTTGTCAGCCTGCTGAACCTGCCCTTCAGGGTCATAGCCGACACCGCTGACACGCGCGTTGCCGGAGGCCGTCATGGTTTGCTGGATGGTCATCTCGGAGCGGGTCAGGGTGCCGGTCTTGTCCGAGCAGATCACCGAGGCCGAGCCCAGGGTCTCCACCGAAGACAGCTTCTTGATGATCGCCTTGTTACTGGCCATGCGCTGTACGCCCAGGGCTAACACCAGTGACAGGATTGCCGGCAAGCCTTCCGGGACGGCGGCGACAGCCAGGGACACACCCAGCATCAGCACGGCGACCACATCCGCGGCATTTTGAATATCTGTCAGCAGCAGTACGGTCGCCACGACGACGGCAGCGATAACCACTACGCCGATACCGAGCATGCGGCCAATTTGCCGCACCTCTCTTTGCAGGGGCGTGGCGTCTTCTGACGTGGTATCCAGGAGGTGGGCGATGGCACCCACCTCGGTTGCCATGCCGACCGCCGTCACCAGGCCGAGGCCGGTGCCTTCGGCAATCGATGTGCCCTTGAACACCATGTTGGCTTGCTCTGCCAAGGGTGCTGGTGCCTGCAAGCGCAGTGCATTTTTCGATACCGCTTCACTCTCGCCGGTCAGCGAAGCCTCCAGCACACGCAAAGCATTCGCCTCGATCAGGCGAGCATCCGCGCCCACCGAGTCACCTTCCCCCAGTACCAACAAATCGCCCTTGACCAGTTGGCTGCTGGGAATGCGTGCCAGCGCGCCATCGCGGATAACCGCTGAGGTGGTTTCGGTAAGTTTTGCCAGGGCCGCTGCGGCCCGTTGCGAGCGAGCCTCCTGCAAGAAGCCCAGAAGCGCATTGATCAGCATGATCGCGAGGATGACCACGGCATCGATGGGCCAATCGCTGCGGTCACCCAGCAGCCAGATGCCCAGGGTTATCGTCACGGCGGCGAGCAGCAGATAGACCAAGGGATCTTGGAACTGAGCCAGAAAGTGTTTCCAGGCGGGCGTGACTGGTTGTGTGACCAACTCATTCAGCCCATCGCGAGTCAGGCGTGACTGCGCCTCATTGCTGGCCAGTCCACGGCGAGTATCGGTCTGAAATTGATCGGCCAGCAGTCCGACATCTAGCAAATACGCAGATGCAGGCACAGCGTCTGGGGTGTCAGGATTCATTTCGTGCTTCATCGGGAGCAGCTCAACTGGCAGCCGCTATCGTGCTCCAACTGGATCGTCGAGTGAGCGATAGCAAATTGCTCATGTAGGCCCTGAGTGGCAGCGCGTAACAACGCGTCTCTGTCTGTATCACCGCCAACTGACAGATGAGCGGTCAGCGCAATCTCTGCGCTGCTCATGCCCCAGACGTGCAGGTCATGTGCATCG
>DATDTH010000347.1:0-2603 GCA_035290985.1 Pseudomonas sp.
GTGTCGAGGGTCAGCAGGCGCTCGCCGAGCAGGGCTTGCACTTCCCCCAGCGCCGGCAACAGCACCGCATGCGCCAGGTAGGGAAAACTCGAGACGCGGAACGGTCGCCGCGCCTGGCGTGCACGGGTGGCCTGCTCCAGCTGGCGGATCGCCGGCGCTACCTCGGCCCAGTAGGACTGCCCGGCATCGGTCAGTGCCAGGCCGCGGGGCAGGCGCTGGAACAGCCGGCAATCCAGGGCCCGCTCCAGCTCACGCAACTGATGACTGACGGCGGTCGGGGTCACATACAGGCGTTCGGCCGCGCGCTTGACGCTCAGGGTGTCACCGAGCACGGCGAAGGTACGCAACAGGTTCAGCGAAGGCAGCGACATGGCATCTCCAGGTGATCGTTACTCTAGCCTTGTTTGCCGGCCCGGCCGTCCCCATCTTTAACGCAGAAGGAGACCCCTATGACCGAACCCCTGCTGATCCCCTGCCCGCACTGCAACGGACTGAATCGCATTCCCGCCGAGCGCCTGGACGACGTGCCCCGCTGTGGCCGCTGCAAAGGCGAGATCCTCCCGGGCAAGTCCTTTGCCCTCGAGGCCGCCGGCTACGCCAGCCAGCTCAAGGGCGACCTGCCGCTGCTGCTGGATGTCTGGGCCAGTTGGTGCGGCCCCTGCCGCAGTTTCGCGCCAGTCTTCGAGCAGGCCGCCGCCACCCTCAAGGGCCGCTGCCGGTTGGCCAAGCTCGACAGCGAAGCCCATCCGCAACTCTCGGCGCAGCTGGGCATACGTTCGATTCCCAGCCTGATCCTGTTCAAGGGCGGCCGTGAAGTCGCCCGCCAGAGCGGTGCCCTGCCCTTGCCGCAATTGCTGGCCTGGTTGCGTGGCCAGGGTATCTGAGCATTTCGGTCAGCCGCGGCGAGCACCGCGGTCATTGCCCCATCGCCCCCAGGGGTTAGGCTGATGGGCTCGCCGAAAAAGGAATCCGCCATGCCGCTGCCCATCGAGATCGCCCGCCAGCTCACCGAAGAGACGATCGCCTTCGTCAAGCGCACCGGCCTGAAAGCCGAAGTCCTGGAGCCGGGTTTCGTCCGCCTGCTGATGCCCCTGGCCGGCAATGAAAACCATATCGGCAGCATGTACGCCGGAGCCCTGTTCACCCTGGCGGAACTTCCAGGCGGCGCGCTCTTTCTCACCAGCTTCGACACCCAGCGTTTTTACCCTATCGTCAAGGAACTCAGCCTGCGTTTTCGCCGCCCGGCCAGCGGCGATATCCGGGTCGAAGCCCGGCTCGATGCGCAGGAAATCATTCGTCTGCAGGAGCAGGCGACGGCCACGGGCAAAGCCGAGTATCGTCTGCAGTTGGAACTGATCGACAGCCAGGGTGAACGGGTTGCCGAAAGCCAGGGCCTGTATCAATTGCGAGCACACTGACGCCTGACCTTGCCCGCGATGGAAACACCGGCTATTGCATGAAACTCACTCAGAGGCGCGGCAGCATCGGTAGCGCCAGGAAGGTCGCACACCATGATCAAACACATTCTTATCGCTCACGATCTGCGCAGCACCGCCGACTTGGCGCTGCGCCGGGCCGCGCAATTGGCCCAGCAACACGACGCCCACCTGACCCTGCTGCATGTCGCCGACAGCCAGCTGTCGACCCGCGAGCTGGAAGTGGTGCAGCAGGCACTGGAAACCAGCCTCAGCCAATACGCCCCACACAGTGAACTGCTGCTGCTGATTGGCCGCCCATCCGACGTCATACTCGAACAGATCCCGCTGCTGGAAGCCGACCTGCTGGTGCTCGGCGCCCAGCGCCAGCGCCATCCGCTGTTTCCCGGCACCACCCTCGATCGCATCGCGCACCACTGCAGCATCCCCTTGCTGCTGGTGACCAACGAGGACATCCAGCCCTACCCCAGCGCCCTGGCGGCCCTGGACTTTTCCATCTGGGCCTGCAGCGCCCTGGCCAAGGCCTACGAGCTGCTGCCCGCCAGTGCCAAATTGCATGCGCTGAACGTGTTCGATCCGGATAAGCAGAACAACGGCGATGCCAAGGCGGAGCTGTCCATCCAGCGCCAACTGATCGCCAATCTGCTGCAGGACGAAGTGCAGCGCCTGCCCAAGGGCGGACCCGGCATCACCCACGAAGTGCTGGTCGGCGGCATGCCCCAGACCCTGCAGGAGCAGATCCGTCTGCGCGAACCGCCCCTGCTGGTGCTGGGCAACCGGGGCCGGGGCGCCCTGGCCTGCGCCCTGCTCGGCGACCTGGTTCAGCACTTTCTGCACAAGGCGCCTTGCGATGTGCTGGTCGCCCAGTAACCAACCGCTCTCTGGATGAAAGGCGCCCACGGGCGCCGTCCTGGCCAATCTAAAACATTTTCACCTTGTCATTGCTCGTCATGCGGCTTCTGTAGGGGCCAATTCATTGGCCTGGGGCCCGCCTGGCGAATGAATTCGCCCCTACAATCCCGGGGTAGCACGCAGCGGCAGGCCGGTTATGTAGATCCTATGTTCCTGCGCAAGCCTCTTGACCGATCATGTCGGGGTCAAAAGGCTTCCCCGATCGCCACACGGCAAAGGCAATGCGCAGCAATTTGCGGGCGATGATGCAGTTCA
>DATDTH010000348.1:0-3984 GCA_035290985.1 Pseudomonas sp.
CGACCAGGGTCACGGGCTCGTAGCCGTTCTCGATGCGCCACTGGTTCTCGGCCTTGGAGTCGCCCTGCATCTGCTCGAGCATCTCGCTGTAGTCGATGTCCTCGGCATCCTCATCGGACACGTAACCGCTTTCCTCGTACTCCACAGTGACCGCCCAGGACTCCTGGGCCAGGGGCGAGACGCCGGCCGGCAGTATCATGCCCAGGGGCAGCGGATCGCTTGGCGGGTTGCCCCAGGCCTCGACCAGCACACGCTCGGCATCCTGGGTATCGAGGAACACCAACTCTTCGGGCAGGTTGAAGGTCGCGAGCTTGTCGCCCACTGAAATCTTGCCTTTCTGGAAATTCAGGCTGGCGAGAAAGGCCGCCTCGTCCCGCCCCTCTTGCGCTTCCGTGCTCTCGCTGGCTTCGGCACTGGCCGTCTCTTCCACGGCAGGGGGAGTAGCCAGGGCATAGGGCACAACGCCCGCCACCAGCAGGCCCGCCAGCATCAGTTCCTTGATCGACATCTGTCACTCCAAAGCAGGAAAAAGTCCGGCGCAATTTAGCAAAATGCCATCACTGAAACCGGACGAATCCTGCAAAATTTTGAAACAACTTCAAGAGCCGTCTCACCCATTCGCAACAAGTTGCGCCAGCACGTTGCATGATCGCGCTGTATGCGGCGGTGTCAGACGTGACTCTGCTGCGCTGACGGCGAGGGTGGAAAGTATGCCCGCCCGCGCTGCACTTCCAGGTGCAGGAATGCCTCAAGTCCATGCCGGAAGGCGAACTCGATCCGCTCACCCCGCCATTGGTGGCGCAGCTGTTTAGTGCCCGCACGAGCACGCGCGAACGCCTCCTCCACGGCGACGGCATCCTTCTCGCCCATTGCCGTTTGCCTTATGCGCAGCATCCAGGCCGACACCCCAGGGAAGCTATCCAGCGCAACGCCCAGTGGGACGACACCGACCAGTTGCGTATAAAGCGCGATATCGGCGAGGCACAGCCGGTCGCCACAGAGAAACCGCTGCGAGCCGAGCTCGCGCTCGAACTGCTCCGCCAACGCCCGCACTTCATCGGCCCCCTGGGCGGCCATGGCGCTCGCGAGCGGAGCGTCCTTGCAGATCACCCTTCCGGCGAACACGGCATAGATCGCGGCGTCGAGCGCGCCGTCACAGAGAGCCTCCAGCCGCCTGCAGCGCGCGCGCTGGGCAGGTTCTTCGGGCAGCAAGGGATTCGCCGGGCAGGCATCCTCGAGGTATTCGCAAATCACCCTGGAATCCCAGATCACGAGATCGCCATCCTGGATGATCGGCACCTCACCCCGTGGCGACTTCTGTTTCAGTTCGGCACTGGCTCCAGCCTCGCCGAACAGCCCCTCCATGACGCAGCTGTACGCCAAGCCCTTGTGGTCGAGCGCCATCTTCACCTTGCGGGAATAAGGAGAGAACGGGTTCCAAAAGAGGATGATCATTGGGGCTCCTTGCGATTGCCGGCCATTGTTTGCCGCCCCACTGTAGCCCACCGACAGACGCGCCCCCAACCGGCTTAAGCCCCTAGCAGATGCCCATGCCTAGCTGCAGCAAGGCCAGGCCGCCGCGCTGCCAGGCCCAGACAATAGACACCAGCACCCCCAGCAGCACCAGAAAACCCAACCCCAGCCACAGGCGCGCCTTGTTCATACTGAACTGACCTGCAGGCGGGCCACCGGCTGTTCACGCACCGGCCAGTTGAGCGCGGCCGCCAGCAGGCTGAGGCCGATGGATATCTGCCAGACCAGCGCGTAGCTGCCGGTGCGGTCGTACAGATAACCGCCCAGCCAGCCGCCGAGAAAGGCCCCGAGCTGGTGGAACAGGAAGACGATACCGCCGAGCATCGACAGGTTGCGCACCCCGAACAGGGTCGCCACCGTGCCATTCGTCAAGGGCACGGTGGACAGCCAGAGCAGGCCCATGGCGATGCCAAAGGCGTAGGCGCTCCAGACGCTCAACGGCGCCATGACGAAGGCGCTGATCACCACCGCGCGGGCCAGGTAGAGCGCGGTCAGCAGGCGCGGCTTGGACATCCGCCCGCCCAGCCAGCCGGCGATATAGGTGCCGAACACATTGAACAGCCCCACCAGCGCCAGCACCGTGGTGCCGACCAGGGCCGGCAGGTGCTGGTCGACCAGATAGGCTGGCAGGTGCACGCCGATAAACACCACCTGGAAGCCGCAGACGAAAAAGCCCAGGGCCAGCAGCCAGAACCCCGAATGCAGCGAGGCCTCACGCAGCGCCTCGGCCAGTGTCTGCTCATGGGCCTGCTTGGCCAGCGGCTGGTCGCGCAACAGGCCGACCAGGGGCAGGATCATCGCCACCAGCAGCCCCAGCGCCAGCAGGGCCGCCGACCAACCCAGCCAACCGATCAGGCCCAGGGTTCCGGGCAGCATCGCGAACTGGCCGAAGGAGCCGGCGGCGCTGGCGATGCCCATGGCCATGCTGCGGTTTTCCGCCGGCACCGCCCGCCCGATGGCGCCGAGGATCACCGAGAACGAGGTGCCCGACAGGCCCATGCCGATCAGCAGGCCGGCACTCAGGGACAGGGTCATCGGCGAATCGGCCAGGCCCATGCACAGCAGCCCGACGGCATAGAGCACGGCACCGACCAGCACCACCCGCGCCGCGCCGAAGCGGTCGGCCAGGGCGCCGGTGAAGGGCTGGGCCAGGCCCCAGATCAGGTTCTGCAGGGCGATGGCGAAGGCGAAGACCTCACGGCCCCAGCCGAACTCGGCGCTCATCGGCGCCAGAAACAGGCCGAAGCCGTGGCGAATACCCAGGGACAAGGCCAGGATCAGCGACCCGCCCACCAGCACCCAGAGACTCGCCCGCCAGACCGCCGTCATTGCCCACTCCAATAGGGGTAGATACCCGCTTCAAATCGAAAAAAACCTGTCAGCCGCTCAGTCGAGGCATTCCAGCTCGTCGAGCAACAGCATCAGGGTTTCGCGCTTGTCTTCGCCCAGGTACTCGGCCAACTGCTGCTGCGCCGAATGCCAGGCCTTGCTGCCCGCGGTCAGCCGCGCCAGGCCGAGCTTGCTCAGGCAGACCAGGCGGTTGCGCTGATCCGCGCCGTCCTCCAGCAGGACCAGTCCGTCGGACTGCAAGATTTTCAGGTTGCGCCCCAGGGTGCTGCGATCCAGGCCCATGGCCTCGGCCAGGCTGGAGATGCTCGGTCGGTCGAGGCGCTGCAAATGCCGCAGCAGGGAAAACTGCGCCGCACTGAGGCCGACACCAGCCAGCGCATCGTCGTAGATCTTGGTCACGCTGCGCGCGGCGCGGCGCAGCTTGGTGCAAAGGCAGTGGGTGGTCAGCATGGTGCATGTATATACCCGCGTTACGGGAGCGTCAATCCAGCCCTGCCGGTGCCCGTCGGTCAGTCCGAACGAACGCCAGCTTCTGCGGCCCGGTCCACTGCTGACACCCCCCGGAAAACCACCATGAACAATAGCCAGCGTTATCTGCCGGCCATAGAGGCCTGCAACGCCTGCGTGGTCGCCTGCGAAACTTGCGCGGCCGCCTGCCTGAGCGCCGTCGACAACCAACCCCTGGACATCTGCATCACCCTCAACCGCGACTGCTCCGACATGTGCCGCCTGGCCTCGCGCCTGATGGAACGGGAAAGCGCCCTGGTGGACGAGATCTGCCGCCTCTGCGCCATCACCTGCCAGGCCTGCGCCCAGGAGTGCAGCAAATACACCATCGCCCATTGCCATGAATGCGCCCAGGTCTGCCAGCGCTGCGTCGAGCAATGCGAGGAGATCACCTCCGGCGCCTGATGCCCGTCTTGCGGCTCACGCGGCGAGCACAGGAACTACACCGTGCAAAAACCCGCGGGTTTCACCCGCCCCTGCCGCGCCGCGCATGACCTGGGAACTTCACCGAAGCGCTTTTCGTAGGGTGGGTTAGCCGCGCGGAAACCGATCCAACAAACCACGCCGCACCCGCTGCGCGGCGTAACCCACGCG
>DATDTH010000349.1:0-4481 GCA_035290985.1 Pseudomonas sp.
CCCGCGCTGCATGAATCGGCGGACTGGCTAACCCGCACCGCGCTCTGCGCCGAGGCCCGGGACGGCCGCTTGTACCTGTTTATGCCGCCCCTGGAACGGCTGGAGGACTACCTGGAGCTGGTCGGTGTCCTCGAGGCCACCGCCGCCGAGCTGGACTGCCCGGTACTGCTGGAAGGCTACGAGCCGCCCCGGGATCCGCGCCTGCTGAATTTTCGGATCACCCCGGACCCGGGCGTGATCGAAGTCAATGTGCAGCCCGCCGCCAGTTGGGACGAGCTGGTCGAACAGACCGAGTTCCTCTATGAACAGGCCCGGCAGACGCGCCTGACCACCGAGAAATTCATGATCGATGGCCGGCACACCGGCACCGGGGGCGGCAACCACTTCGTCCTCGGCGGGGCGACCCCGGCCGACTCGCCCTTCCTGCGCCGGCCCGACCTGCTGCGCAGCCTGATCAGCTACTGGCACAACCACCCCTCGCTGTCCTACCTGTTCTCCGGCCTGTTTATCGGGCCGACCTCCCAGGCGCCGCGGGTGGACGAGGCGCGTAACGATGCCCTCTACGAACTGGAGATTGCCTTCGCCCAGATGCCCGCGCCGGGCGCCGAGTGTCCGCCCTGGCGGGTCGATCGGCTGCTGCGCAACCTATTGATCGATGTCACCGGCAATACCCACCGCGCCGAGTTCTGCATCGACAAGCTGTATTCGCCGGAGGGTGCCGCCGGCCGCCTGGGCCTGCTGGAGCTGCGGGCCTTCGAGATGCCGCCCCACGCGCGCATGAGCCTGGTCCAGCAGTTGCTACTGCGGGCCCTGGTCGCGCGATTCTGGCGCGTGCCCTATGCCCCGGCCAAGCTGGCGCGCTGGGGCACCGAGCTGCATGACCGTTTCCTCCTGCCGCATTTCATCGAACAGGATTTCGCCGATGTACTCGCCGAACTGCACGACGCCGGCTATGACCTGCGCCTGGACTGGTTCGCCGCCCACCTGGCCTTCCGCTTCCCGAAAGTCGGCGATTACGCGGTGCAGGGCATCGAGCTGGAATTGCGCCAGGCCCTGGAGCCCTGGCATGTGCTGGGCGAGGAGGGTACGGCCGCAGGGGCGGTTCGCTATGTCGACTCGTCCCTGGAACGGCTGCAGGTCAAGCTCAGCGGCCTGCCCGCCCAGCGCTACCTGCTGACCTGCAATGGGATACCGGTGCCGTTGCAGCCTACCGGGCGAGTCGGGGAGTTCGTCGCCGGGGTGCGTTACCGCGCCTGGCAGCCGGCCAATTGCCTGCAACCGACCATCCCGGTGCACGCGCCCCTGGTGTTCGACCTGCTCGACACCTGGATGCAACGCTCCCTGGGGGGCTGCCAATACCACGTCGCGCACCCCGGAGGGCGCAATTACGACAGCCTGCCGGTCAACGCCAATGAGGCGGAAAGCCGGCGCCTGGCGCGCTTCTTCCGCCTGGGTCACAGCCCCGGGCCGCAGCCATTGCCGGTGTTGGTCGTTAACGACGAACTGCCCATGACCCTGGACCTGCGCCGCCATTGAACCCGCGCTGGCGCACCGCCCTTGGGGATAACTGCGCGCCAGCGGTCCGGGTTAATCTGAATGCTCCGTCGCCTGCCGAGCCCTCCATGCCTGATTTGCTCGACCGCTACCCGCTCACGGCGGGTCCCTACCATGAAATGCTCGATGCCGAGGGGGCGGTGCGTCCCCATTGGCGGCGCCTGTTCGAGCAGCTGCAGCGCAGCAGCCCGGCCCAGTTGGCCCACCGCCAGGCCCTGCTCGCCCGGCAGATCCAGGAAAACGGCGTGACCTACAACGTCTATGCCGACCCCAAGGGCGCGGACCGACCCTGGGAGCTGGACCTGTTGCCGAACCTGATCCCGGCCGAGGAATGGCAGCGGATCGCCGCCGGCATCGCCCAGCGGGCCAGGTTGCTGAACGCCGTGCTGGCCGACCTCTATGGGCCGCAACGCTTGCTGGCCGAGGGCCTGTTGCCGCCCGAGCTGGTGTTTGGCCATAACCATTTCCTCTGGCCCTGCCAGGGGCTGCAACCCCGGGAGGGGACCTACCTGCACCTGTACGCGGTGGACCTGGCCCGTACCCCGGATGGGCGCTGGTGGGTGACGGCCGACCGAACCCAGGCGCCTTCGGGGGCCGGCTATGCCCTGGAGAACCGGCAGATAGTCGCGCGGGCCTTTCCCGAGCTGTACCGCGACCTGCAGGTGCAGTACCTGGCGGGGTTTTTCCGCACCCTGCAGGAGACCCTGGCCCGCCAGGCGCCCAGCGACGGCGAGGTGCCGCTGGTGGTGCTGCTGACGCCCGGTCGCTTCAACGAGAGCTACTTCGAGCACCTGTACCTGGCGCGCCAACTCGGCTACCCCCTGGTCGAGGGCGGTGACCTGACCGTGCGCGACGCCCGGGTCTACCTCAAGACCCTCAGCGGCCTGCGCCGGGTCCACGCCATCATGCGCCGCCTCGACGATGACTTCTGCGACCCCCTGGAACTGCGCACCGACTCGGCGCTCGGCGTGCCCGGCTTGCTGGAGGCCGTGCGCCAGGGCCAGGTGCTGGTGGCCAACGCCCTGGGCAGCGGCGTGCTGGAATCGCCGGGCCTGCTCGGCTTCCTGCCCAGGATCAACCAGCACCTGTTCGGCGAGGAACTGAGCCTGCCGTCCATCGCCACCTGGTGGTGCGGCGAGGCGCCGGTGCTCGCCCAGGCCCTGGAAAAACTGCCGGAACTGCTGATCAAGCCGGCCTTCCCCTCCCAGAGTTTCGCGCCGGTGTTCGGCCGTGACCTATCGCCGCCGCAACGCGAGGCCCTGGCCCGGCGCATGCGCGCCCGGCCCTATGCCTATGTCGCCCAGGCGCAGGCGCAGTTGTCCCTGGCGCCGGTCTGGCAAGCCGGTGAGGGGCTGCAACCGCGGGCCATCGGCATGCGGGTCTATGCGGTGGCCAGTGCCGAGGGTTACCGGGTGTTACCCGGCGGCCTGACGCGGGTGGCGGCCGACGCCGATGCCGAGGTGGTGTCGATGCAGCGCGGTGGCGCCAGCAAGGACACCTGGGTGCTGGGCGAGCGGGCGCCGCGGGGCGAGCCCTGGCGTGCCCAGCGCGTGCTCGGGGTGGCCGACCTGGTGCGGCGCGACCCCTATCTGCCGTCACGGGTGGTGGAGAACCTGTTCTGGTTCGGCCGCTACTGCGAACGCTGTGACAACAGCGCCCGCTTGTTGCGGATCCTGCTCGCCCGCTTTATCGATGGCGACGACCCCCAGGCCCTGCAGGCGGCCGTGGACCTGGGCGAACGCCTGAAACTGCTGCCCGAGGAGGGCGAGTTGTCCGAGCGCCTGCTGGCGGCCTTGCTCGGGGCGGATTGGTCGTTCAGCCTGCGCGCCAACCTGCAGCGTCTGCAGTGGGCGGCCTCCCAGGTGCGCGGCAAGCTCTCCCGGGAAAACTGGCAGGCGCTGATCGAACTGCAGCGCGAGGCACTGAGCCTGGAGACCGCAGAACCGGACCTGGGCGAGCTGCTGGAGTTTCTCAACCGCCTGGTGATGGCGCTGGCGGCCCTGTCCGGCTTCGCCCTGGATGACATGACCCGCGACCAGGGCTGGCGTTTCCTGATCATCGGCCGGCAGATCGAGCGGCTGCAGTTTCTCGGCAGCAGCCTGGCGGTCTTCCTGCGCGGCAGCGCGGTGTTCGCCCAGGCGGGCCTGGAGTGGCTGCTGGAGCTGGGCAACAGCGGCATCACCTACCGCTCGCGCTACCTGGCCGTGGCGCAACTGATTCCGGTGCTCGACCTGCTGCTGCTGGACGAACAGAACCCTCACGGGGTGCTGTTCCAGCTCAAGCTGGTGGCCGATGCCCTGGCCCGCCTCAATGAGGACTTCGCGGCCCCCTGCGAGCCCGGCCTGCACCTGCTGGTGGAGCGTCTGGCGGCCTTCGACCTGGGCTGTCTGGAGAACCCGCTGTTCGGTGCCGACAGCCTGCGGGCGGTGCTCGAAGGCTTGGCCGACCTGCTGCAACAGATCGCCGAGGCCTGCGGGCAGGTCTCCGATCGCCTGGCCTTGCGCCATTTCGCCCATGTCGATGCGGTCAGCCAGCAAACGGTATCGGTCTGATGAGCGCCCATTACCGGATTCTCCACGACACCCATTACCGTTACGACAGCCCGGTGTCCCTGGCCCAGCAGTTGGCTCACCTCTGGCCCCGGCCCTGCGCGTGGCAACGCTGCAGCGAACAGCTGCTGGAGATCAGCCCGCCGCCGACCAGCCGTCGCGATGAGCGGGATGTGTTCGGCAATCCCCTGACCCGTCTGGCCTTCGAGCGGCCCCATGACGAATTGCAGGTCAATGCCCGGTTACGGGTGGAGGTTCTGCCGCGGACCGTCCCGGGGTTCGCCCGTTCGCCGGCCTGGGAGGCGGTGTGCGGGGCCTTGAGCTACAGTGGCGCGCCCATGGCGGGGGCCCTGCTGGACGCCTGCCGCTACCGTTTCG
>DATDTH010000350.1:0-2787 GCA_035290985.1 Pseudomonas sp.
CGAACTGCAGCGGGAGGCCGCTGCCGCCAGCGAATCTCCGGAGGAAACCGAAACGAAACCGGCGCAAAGTGCAGAGGAGCAGGTGTCGAAACCGTCTACCGCAGCGGCCGCCGCCGATCTGGATCTGTACCGGCTTTTGGCGGAACCGCCCGCATCCGCGCAGCGGGTGGATCTGGTAGCTTGAACAAGCGCTGGCAGGTGCTTGACAAGGGTGGGTGGTAAACGTATGTTTCAAACGTCTGTTTGACCGCTAGGCCGCATGCGGGCTGCTGG
The DNA here is from genome assembly GCA_035290985.1 of Pseudomonas sp. Lineage (GTDB taxonomy): Bacteria > Pseudomonadota > Gammaproteobacteria > Pseudomonadales > Pseudomonadaceae > Aquipseudomonas. The sequence goes on from DATDTH010000350.1 coordinate 274, forward strand.
GCGGCTGGGAGTGATCCCGCGAGCGACCGCACAAAACGGTCACCCCTTTACTAGGAATTTACAGCAGAGGTTATTCGCTATGCCTGATTACAAGGCCCCCTTGCGTGATATTCGTTTCGTGCGCGACGAACTGCTCGGCTACGAAGCCCACTATCAGAGCCTTCCGGCTTGCCAGGACGCGACCCCGGATATGGTCAACGCCATCCTAGAGGAAGGCGCGAAGTTTTGTGAACAAGTACTGGCTCCGTTGAACCGCGTGGGTGACCTGGAAGGGTGCACCTGGAGCGAGTCCGGCGTTAAGACCCCAGCCGGTTTCAAGGAAGCCTACACGCAGTTCGTCGAAGGTGGCTGGCCGAGCCTGGCCCACGACGTGGCGCACGGTGGCCAAGGCCTGCCCGAGTCCCTGGGTCTGGTAGTCAGCGAAATGGTCGGCACCTCCAACTGGTCCTGGGGCATGTACCCCGGCCTGTCCCATGGCGCGATGAACACCATCGCCGAGCACGGTACCGAGGAGCAGAAGCACGCCTACCTGACCAAGCTGGTCTCGGGCGAGTGGACCGGCACCATGTGCCTGACCGAACCCCATTGCGGTACCGACCTGGGCATGCTGCGCACCAAGGCCGAGCCCCAGGCGGACGGTTCCTACAAAGTCACCGGCACCAAGATCTTCATCTCCGCCGGTGAACACGACATGGCCGATAACATCGTCCATATCGTGCTGGCACGCCTGCCCGACGCACCGGCTGGCACCAAGGGCATTTCCCTGTTCATCGTGCCCAAGTTCATGCCCAAGGCCGATGGCTCGGCGGGTGAGCGCAACGCCGTTTCCTGTGGTTCGATCGAACACAAGATGGGCATTCACGGTAACGCCACCTGCGTGATGAACTTCGACGCAGCCACCGGCTACCTGATCGGCCCGGCCAACAAAGGCCTGAACTGCATGTTCACCTTTATGAACACCGCTCGCCTGGGGACCGCGCTGCAAGGCCTGGCCCACGCCGAAATCGGTTTTCAGGGTGGCCTGAAGTACGCCCGTGACCGTCTGCAGATGCGTTCGCTGACCGGTCCGAAAGCGCCGGACAAGGCCGCCGACCCGATCATCGTGCACCCTGACGTGCGCCGCATGCTGCTGACCATGAAGGCGTTCGCCGAAGGCAACCGCGCCATGGTCTACTTCACCGCCAAGCTGGTGGACATCGTCAAGTACGGCCAGGACGAAGAGCAGAAGAAGCAAGCCGACGCGCTGCTGGCCTTCATGACCCCGATCGCCAAGGCCTTCATGACCGAAGTCGGCTTCGAAGCGGCCAACCACGGCGTGCAAATCTATGGCGGCCACGGCTTCATCGCCGAGTGGGGCATGGAGCAGAACGTTCGCGACAGCCGGATTTCCATGCTGTACGAAGGCACCACCGGTATCCAGGCCCTCGACCTGCTGGGTCGCAAGATCCTGATGACCCAGGGCGAATCGCTCAAGGGCTTCACCAAGATCGTCCACAAGTTCTGCCAGACCCAGGAAGCCAACGAAAGCCTCAAGGAATTCGTCACGCCCCTGGCCAAGCTGAACAAGGAATGGGGCGAGCTGACCATGAAGGTCGGCATGGCGGCCATGAAGGACCGCGAAGAAGTCGGTGCCGCTTCGGTGGACTTCCTGATGTACTCCGGTTACGCCTGCCTGGCCTATTTCTGGGCGGACATGGCCCGTGTGGCAGCCGAGAAACTGGCCGAAGGCACCTCGGACGAGGCCTTCTACAAAGCCAAGTTGCAGACCGCGCGCTTCTACTTCCAGCGCATCCTGCCGCGTACCCGTACCCACGCCGAAACCATGCTGTCGGGTGCCAACAACCTGATGGACATGAAAGAAGAGGACTTCGCCCTGGGTTACTGAGTCATTCGGTAGTCTGAGCGCAGGTCAGGAAAACCGCTTACCCTTGGGTAGGCGGTTTTTTTTTGATCCGTAGCTACCGCAAGGCCCCCCGTTCAGCGAGGTTGTAGGGTGGACCGGGCGTCGCTACTCTCGGCGCGTAGTTCAGCAACAATCCACCGCTTTAGGTCACGGTCTGCATTGCACATTGGACTCCCTGCGGTGTACTGCCTTCGGCGAGTACACCCTACTTGGGCGGCGTAGCGCCCTATGAGCCGGCAGGCTGACCGGGCAGGTGCGCCTGTCGATTTGCGAGCTGGTCGGGTGTGCAAAGTCTGCTGAGCAGGCAGAATGTCCAATGCCGTTTCATTCGGAGTCCAGCTTGTCGCGCCTTGCCGCTGTCCGCCTCGGTCATTTCCTGCCATCCCTGTTGCTGCTGGGCGGCGGGCTGCTGGTCGCCAGCCAGCCCCGGCTCGGCGAGTTTTTCGTGTCCCTGTTCAATGTGCTGCCGACCTTGTTGTTGTTGCTTGGTGGCGCCTATTGCCTGGTCTACGGCCGCCAGCGCGAACTCTTCCTGTTGATCGCGATTTACCTGGCTTACTTCCTGCTCGTCACCCAGGCCGATTACTTTCGCGCCCAGTGTCGGCCGCGGG
>DATDTH010000351.1:0-3935 GCA_035290985.1 Pseudomonas sp.
AGCCACGCCGACTGAAATAGGTCATCAGGTTCGGTACCCGGCGGTGGTCGATATTCGCGTCCGGTCGTTTCAGGCCCCAGGCCTTGGGGTAGACCGCAAAGTGCTGCCGCATGTCCTGGTGCACCGCCACCTGCAAGTCCAACCCCTGGGCGCGCAAGGCGCGGATCAGCACATCGGTGCAGACCCCGGTCGCCAGGGGCACATCGCCGCCCGGATATGCCAGGCGGCGATAGGCGGGGTCATAGCTCAGCGTGACCCCGACTTGCTCGCGCGCCGCCGCCACCAGCAGTTGCGGCTCCAGCGCGCTCGCCATGGCGGGGACCAGCAGCATCAGCAGCAAGAGCAGCCGAGCGAGGAAAAACGTCCGTCTCACCACCTGAATCATCTTTCTACCGGGCTGGCGCCACGGCCCTCGACGAACTGGGGCAGATCATCGGTCAACGGCCACCAGTTGGCCTTGGAGCCGACATAGGCATGGCCCAACAATGCGGTCTCCAGCGCGCCGTCCAGGCTGCCGGCACGCACCCGCAATACCCCCGGCACCAGCCGGCTCTGGCTGTAAAGCGGCGAACCGCACTCACCACAAAACACCCGCCGCTTGCCCGGAGAGGACTCGAACGCCTTGAGCAGCGCCTGCCCGCTGACCAGGCGGAACGCGGCCTCGTCCACCGGAATATTGGTCGCAAAAGGCCCACCCTGGGCCTTGCGGCACTGGCTGCAATGGCAGACCTGGATAGGCGCCAGTTCGCCCGTTATTTCGAAACGTACCGCCTGGCACAAACAACTTCCCTGGTACATAAAAGGCTCCTCATTCACGTGTTAACCGGCGCGCAGTCACCGTCACCGGCGCTCTCTGGCCTACCCACCGGGTACAGCAATTCGTCCTTGTAGCCGGCCCAGACCCGCACCGCATCCGGGAAGGCAGCGTCCAGGTCCGGGTCACCGCTGTCCACCCACAAGGGCCGTCCTTCGAGGGTGCGCAGCTTGCGCTTGGTCGCCACCACCCGCAGCCGGTCGAGGCCGATGGCGCGCACCACCCGCGGGCTGATCTGCTGATTGCCGCGCCCGAGTATATGGCCCTGACCGCCGATGGCGGTGACCAGCAGCATGGCCGGGTGCTCCTCGACCAGGGCGAAAAGCTCGCGCTCGCCGACATCGCGGGCGATGACCTGGCCGTTTTCGATCACGTCGACGCCCAGCAGGGTGGTCTGCAGCCCGAGGTTCTGCGCCAGGCCATGGAGGGTCGAGCCGGGACCGAAGACATAACGCAGGCTCGTGTCCCAGTCCTCCTCCAGCCAGGCCGCCAGCTCCACCAGCACCAGCTCCTCCGACTCCACACCGGCCTGCTTGACCTGCTGCACATAGCCGCCCTCTTCCGGCACGGTCAGCTCGCCGTACCAGCGCGCCGCCACCCGCCCCTCGCGCAGCGCGGCCTCGTCCAGGTCGCGCACTTCGCCCTGGGCCAGGCGCACCAGGCCGCCCTCCACCAGGCGCCGCGTCAGTTCGCCGGCGGCCCTGGGGCTGATGGCATAGACCCCGGAATGAATCTTCACCCCGGCGGGTATGCCCAGCACCGGCTGATCGGGGCGGGCCACGGCGCAGACGTCCCGGGCGGTGCCGTCGCCGCCGGCGAACAGGATCAGCGCCACCCCGGCGTGCTGCAGGGCCTCCACCGCCCGCCGGGTGTCCTCGGCACTGGTCGGCCCTTCGCATTCGTTCAAACTGCCCAGCAGGCGGTGGGCAAAGCCCATCTCCCGCAGCAGGTCGCCACCCATGGGGCCTGGAAAGGTCAGGAATTCCAGGCCCTCGGCGACCGGCCGCAGGCACTCCAGGGCGATGCGCGTGCGCAGCGCAGCGCGCGGTTCAGCCCCCAGGGCCAGGGCCTGTGTCGCCACGCCGTCGCTGCCCTTGAGGCCGACCGAGCCGCCCAGGCCGGCCAACGGATTGATGATCAGACCCAGGTGAAAACGCGACATATCGACCTCATTGCGAGCTGCGAACGGAGCGCAGCCATTCTAAATGCGCAACTGGGTTGCTGGCACGGTGACTGCTAAGTGTTTTGCGCAGTCTACCTTTCGAACTTGCCATTTTTGTCATCTTAGTTTCACTCTGGCCTTTTAGGCTGATGGCCGAAACCTGAACCAGCGCTCAAGGAGCCCAACATGACCCTGCAAAACAGCCAAGACCCGCGTCGGGTAATCCCGCTCAAGCCCCAGCAGCCCGTGGGCGGCGCCATTATCGATGAGCAGGGCCGCGAAGTGCCCATCACCGAAGGCATGATCCAGCGGGCCTGCAGCGAGCTGGAGAAAACCTGGGAATCGGCACCCCGGCAGGCCTGAGCCATTCATCGGCATCAAAAAAACGCGGGTTGCACCCGCCCCAGCATCATGGCTCCGCGCATAACCAGCGGGTTTCGCCGAAGCGTTGACCTATAGGCTTTGCCGAGACGCTTTCGGCAGACGGATTAAACCAGCCTGGCACCCAGGGCGCGCACCAGGCGCGCCAATTCCGGCGCCTCGCCCTGCAGGCGAACCTGCAGGCCGTCGATTTCCCGGCGCTGCGGATAGCCCTTGCGCAGGGCATCGAAGGCGGCGCGACGCGCGGCGGCATCGCCCAGCAGGCTGCGGCGGAAATCCGCGTCGTCCCGGCGCGGGTCGTAGACCGCGCGACAGAGGGTCGCCAGGGCCCAGGCCGGGTCGGCCGCCGCCGTCAGCCCGAGTTCGCTCAGCCAGGGCGCGGGCATCAGCTCGTCCAGCTCCACAGTCGGCGCGCGTCCCAGGTGGGCGCAAAAGGCCTGGTAGATCTGCGCGGTGCCGCGCCATTTGCCGTCCAGGCTGTAACCGCCGATATGCGGCGTGGCCAGCCGGCACAGGGCGGCCAGCGCGCAGTCCACCTCGGGTTCGCCCTCCCAGACATCCAGCACGGCCTTGAGATCCTGGCGCCGCTCGAGCAGCGCGCGCAGCGCGCCGTTATCCACCACGGCGCCGCGGCTGGCGTTGATCAACCAGCTGCCCGGCCGCAGTTGCGCCAGGCGCCCGGCATCCAGCAGATGCTGGGTCGGATGCTCGCCGGCGCGGGTCAGCGGCGTATGCAGGCTGATCACGTCGCACTCGGCCAGCACCCGCTCCAGGCTGGCATAGTCGCCGCCTTCCGCCGCCTCGCGCGGCGGATCGCAGACCAGCACCCGCCAGCCCAGGCCGCGCAATACCGCCAGCAGCCGGCCGCCGACCTGGCCGGCGCCGACCACGCCGTAAGTGCGGGTCGCCGGATCCAGGCCCTCGTCTTCGGCCAGGGTCAGCAGGCTGCCCAGCACATAGTCCACCACGCCGCGGGCATTGCAGCCCGGCGCGCTGGCCCAGGCGATGCCGGCCTCGTCGAAATAGTCGAGGTCCAGGTGGTCGGTGCCTATGGTGCAGGTGCCGACGAATTTCACGGCGCTGCCCTGAAGCAAGGCGCGGTCGACTTGCGTCACCGAGCGCACCAGCAAGAGGTCGGCCTCCTTCACCGCCGCGCGATCGATGGCGCGTCCGGGCAGGCGACGAATCTCGCCGAAACCGGCAAAGAACTCATCGAGCAGGGGAATGTTTTCGTCGGCGAGAATACGCATGTGGGGGAGGCTCCAGATCGAGGGGCCATTCTATCAGGCGGAAGCCGCCGCGCCGCTGCCTCCTCCAAACACGAGTCTTTCTGACCGATGCGTCAAGGAGTAGACTGGCGTCTCCTCTGCAAGCCCCGCCTCACAGGATGTCCCGCACAAAATGCGGCATCTGGCGACATGCGTGCCCGGCCACCACTGCCGATACAGTGCACCCGACCCCTGGAAGTACCGGTGACCGTTCACGAATCCCGCTCTGCCCGTATCCGGCGCGAACTCGGCGCCCTCTTCAGCCTCGCCCTGCCGATCATGGTCGCGCAGCTGTCGTACTCGGCCATGG
>DATDTH010000352.1:0-4536 GCA_035290985.1 Pseudomonas sp.
TGCACCTGGACAACCCACCACCGGAGTCCCTGAAAAGCCAGGTTCTGCAGATGGTGGTGGACTACTTCAGTGACATCAGCCCGGTGTCGCTGACACCCAGCAATCCCCTCTACCAGCTGTATCAGTACGTGATCGGCTTCGAGGTGCACCTGTATCTGCAGGCCATGGACGCGGCACGGGAGACGAGCGCGCGGTTGATCCTGGCCCTGGACGATCAGGATCCCTCCCAGGTACTGGGGTTTGCCCTCTACCTGCCGGTCATGGATAACCCCGAGGCCTGCACCCTGGCCTATCTGGCCGTCCAGTCCAGTCACCGCCGCCACGGCATGGCCCGCGCCCTGCTGCAACACATGACCACGCGGCGCCCCCATGCCGAACTGGCCTGTGTGGCAGGCAAGGTGCCGATCTTCGAGGCCCTGGGGTTTCAGGTGCTGGCGGCGCGGGGCCCCCAGGTGCTGATGAACACCCGGGAGGATGGCGCGGACGGCTCGGTGGCGGTGCAGGACCTGGCACCCATCTACCAATCCAGGGAAGTCCGGCAGATCCACGCCTATCTGGTGCAGCAGCACGGCAAGAAGGCCATGGGCGAGGCGGAGAAAAAGCGCGACCGTCAGCTCGACCAGATGGCCCGCCAGGCTCAGGCGCTGGTGGACGAGCGGGGACAGTCCACGGTTTACCACTGACTCAAGGCTGCGCTTTCCGGTCTCCCACAAAAAACCCGGCCACTCCCAGGAATGGCCGGGGTTGATGAATCCTGGCTCGATCAGGCCTTGTCGATACCGCGTTTGATCGCGTCCTTGACGTCGCCCTTGAGCTGCTGGCCCTTGCCCTTGATTTGCTGGGCATCCCCTTCGCCTTCGAGCCGAGGATTATCGGTCGCCTTGCCGAGACCTTCCTTCACTTTACCTATGGTTTCGTTGGTATGGCCTTTGATTTTGTCTGTAGCGCTGCTCATGTGGCACCTCGTATTTATGGGTTACAGAGGAGTGGAACCCGCCGCGGCGCAATCGTTTGGTTTATCTGATGAGCTAAATCCATGGCTCGGGTGCCGGGCTGATCGAAATCGATTTCGATCGTTCCCACGCTCCGCGTCGAACCGTCCGCGTGGGAGCCATCAGCCGAAATGTGTACCAGGCCGGATCGTTCGCCATGCGCCTGCTTTATCCTGCCCACCTCACTCAAGCTATTGGACGGACCGGCATGACAAAACGGATTTCGCTACTGGTTGCACTCTTGCTCCTGGTCACGGGCTGCGGATCGAGGGAAGAGGACCTGATTCTGGAGCAGTTGAGCAAGGCTGTGATGCGGGCGGAAAAGATGGCCATCGAGGATTCGGAGCTGAGAAGCAACGACTGCATGGAAGAACCACGCCCCTGGCGCGCGCCGATCAGCTCGCTGACCCAGGACATCCGCGTGCAGCGCTGCGATATCGTCTACTACTACCTGGCCAGATATGCTCAAGTGGAAGGCGATATCGCACCTATCGCCTTCGTTCCATTCAGCACTTTCATCGGCACGGAAAACCTGACCACCGGCGAGAAAATACTCGCCGATGAGAAGATCTGATGCCCGGCCGGTCGCCCGGGGTGCGGCCGTCGCGGTCGCGGTGGGCAAAGAAGTTGGCGTTGGCCATCGCGCGCCAAAGTAGCCTATTTAAGCCACTTTTGATTTTGTAGCCTATATAGGCTATTCGCGGGGCAACGCAGCATCTCAGGGCTGGCCGAACAGTGCCGTCCAGTAGATCCCCGCATCGCTCTTGGGATCAACCGCGTAGGCCGCGCCCAGCTCGCTGAACTGCGGGTTCATCAGGTTGGCGCAGTGCCCCGGGCTGGCCAGCCAGCCGTCCACCACCTTGCGCGCGCCGTCCTGCCCGGCGGCGATGTTCTCGCCGACTTGGCGCCCGCCATAGCCGGCCAGTTCCGCCCGGTCGCCCGGGGTACGGCCGTCGCGGTCGCGGTGGGCAAAGAAGTTGGCGTTGGCCATCGCCCGGCTATGGCTCTCGGCCGCCGTCGCCAGCGTGGCGTTCCAGGCCAGGGGCGTCGCCGCGGCGAAGGACTGGGCGCCGCACTGACGTGGCTGCGTCCGCACCGCATTGATCTGTTCGAGCAGCTTCTGCCCCTCCGCCGTCCAGTCACCCAGGCGCGCGCCCAGCAGCGGCCGCGCCAGAACGATGCGCCAGTCGCGGCCCGAGCGGTTCACGCCGATATCGACGAACTGCGGGTCGAGCAATAGCCGGCAGAAACTCTCGCGCAACGCGGTCATGGCCGCCTGGGCATCCCGCGGCCCGGACAAGCTGATCGACTGCACATTGACCATGGGATAGGCCGCGCGGGCCAGGGCCTGCTGCAGGTCGCCAGCCCCTTCGACCGGCAGGACCAGGCGCGAATCGGACGCCAACGGCGGCAACTCCTCGGACACCTGGTCGGCGCAACGTTGCACCTCGCTGCGATAGGCGTTGACCGACTCGATCAGCCGCGCCTCTTCGGCCGCACGGGCGACGGGGCTCAACCCCAATCCCAGCGACAGGACAGCGAAACACAGCATGGATGAGGTGATGCGCATGGATAACTCCTTGAATCCGATTGCGCCCATGATGCGCGATTTCGAGCGCAGAGTGGCCCCGGATTGCAGGCCCGTAGGTTCGTAGGATGGGTTAGGCGCTCGGACCTGGGACATCAGCTCAGCATAAATGCCCGTTGCGCCGTAACCCATCATTGCCGGGTTCGAGAGGTCGCGGATGTCCTCGAATGCCTGCGCTGGCGCGTGTTGGGTTACGCGGCGCGCCGCTATGCCAGCGTCTAGGTACTCGACGAGTGACGCCGCTAACTCCAACCTACGAAAAAGCCGCTGCCCTGGGTTGGTACACCGCTGTCCCGTATTGCGCCAAGGCTTATCTACGTAAAGGGCCTCTTGCTCGCCGGACCGCAAGACGGTCTCTACGCAAAGCGAATACATCTGCGGGCTGGGAAGAGCTGCCGTTCGGCGAAACCCAGCATGGTCAGGTCAGATTCGAGAGGTCGCGGATGTCCTCGAATGCCTGCGCTCGCGCGTCTTGGGTTACGCGGCGCGCCGCTATGCGACCGCCTGGGTACTCGGCGAGTGACGCCGCTAACTCCAACCTACGAAATGCCGCATTGGCGAAACCAGCTGCGCAGGGCCTTCTGACGTTATCCTGGGGCTTCCAAGGGGCAAGAATTATTTAACCCTACAGCAAGCAAACTGATCTGATTCACGCTTTTTAATCAAATATCATTTGCCACGCACCCCATGTTTTTTCGTGCCCGCAACCCCTAGCCTGCCGTCACTCAATTTACGGAGGCTGATGCCATGAAGAAGGTCCTGCTGCTCAACGGCGGTAAAGAATTCGCCCATTCCGAAGGCCGCTACAACGCCACCCTGCATGACGCCGCGCTGGCCCTGCTCGATCGCGCCGGCTGCGACCTGCGGCAAACCCGGATCTCCACCGGCTACGACATCGCCGAGGAAGTGGAGAAATTCCTCTGGGCCGATCTGATCATCTATCAGATGCCGGGCTGGTGGATGGGCGCGCCCTGGACGGTGAAGAAGTACATGGACGAAGTCTTCACCGCCGGCCATGGCAGCCTGTACGCCAGCGACGGTCGCACCCGCTCGGACGCCTCGCAGAAGTACGGCAGCGGCGGCCTGATCCAGGGCAAGCAGTATCTGCTCTCGCTCACCTGGAATGCGCCGCAGCAGGCCTTCGACGACCCGACGGACTTCTTCGAGGCCAAGGGCGTGGATGCGGTGTACCTGCCCTTCCACAAGGCCAATCAGTTTCTCGGCATGCGCCCGCTGCCGACCTTCCTCTGTGTCGACGTGATGAAGCGCCCGGCCATCGAGGCGGATGTCGCCCGTTACCAGCAGCACCTGGCCCAGGTCCTCGCGTTGGCGGTTTGATCCACAAGACGATGGGTATCGCTGCGCTCAACCTCATCCTACGAAAATCCTAAGGACGTTCACGCATCACCCAGCGCTCCGGCCTTGAACTTTCCCCGGACCAAGCCGGGTCTACAGTTCAACCGGCTCCGCGCCGCGCGGAGCCATTCCCAGCCACTCGGCAAAGGAGTGCTTCCCGTGAACAATCCCATCACCCGCCCCCTACCCAGCGTGCCCGCTGTCGCGCGTCGCCGGCCATTCGCGCGTTCGACCCGCCGCCTGTTCCAGGCCCTGGGCATCAGCCTGGCGCTCGCGGCCCTGCCCGGCCACGCCCAGGCCGAACAGGCCAAGGTGCCGCTCTATGACAACCTCGGCGATCATCACTACGCCATCAGCACCGAGGTGCCCCAGGCGCAGCTCTATTTCGACCAGGGCCTGCGCCTCTACTACGCCTTCAATCACCAGGAGGCGATCCGCGCCTTCGAGGAGGCCGCCCGCCAGGACCCGGACTGCGCCCTGTGCTACTGGGGCATCGCCCTGGCCCGCGGCCCCAATATCAACGCGCCCATGGATGCCGCCGCCGGGGTCGCCGCCTATGGCGCCCTGCAGCAGGCGCTCGCGCGCCCAGCCAGCGCCCAT
>DATDTH010000353.1:0-2503 GCA_035290985.1 Pseudomonas sp.
CGGGGGCGGCAACAGGCTCGGTGGCACGTCATGGGCCGGGGGGTTGATGGCCTGCACTGGCGCGGCCATCACATCGGCCATGGACAGCGGCTTTTCCAGGGGCGCTGCGGGTTGTTCGGCCTCGACGGGCATACCCGGCAATTCGACCTCCGGCAGGCCCATCTCGGCGAACTCAGCCTCGCTCCAGTTATCCAGGCTGTTTTCCAGCCCGGTCAGGTCCAGCTCGTCCAGGTTCCAGTCGGGCTCGGCAAGCGCCGGCGGCACGGACTCCGCAACAGCGTCCGGCTGCAGCGGCTCGGCGGTCCGTGGCGGTTCGCTGATCTCCAGCGCCGACAATTCATCCAGCGGCCCGTCGAAACCGAACTCCGATGTCACGGCCGGCTCTTCGAGCGGCAGGCTCAGGTCCCAATCGGCCTCGCTCAACAGCGGTTCAGCGTCCGACTCTGCGCCAGCGGGAGCTTGGACCTCGGATTCGAAATCGGCAAAATCGAAGCTCGGCAGCTGTTCTGACGACAGCTCGCCGCCCTCTAGGTTGGGCAGGTCCAGCGTCAGCTCGTCCAGGGCAAAGGGTTCGAGCCCAGGCTCCGGCACATCGACCGGCTCGAGGCCGGACAGCTCCACCACAGATTCGGCCTGCTCGAAGTCCAGCGTCAGCGCGTCCAGGGCAAGGGGTTCGAGCCCAGGCTCCGGCGCGTCGGCCGGTGCGGCAGGCTCGAACGCGAAATCCAGGAGGGCGAGGTCATCGGCCGGCACGGCTTCGGCCACCGCTTCAGCGGCCGGTTGATCCAGTTCGAGGTCCGTGGCAAAGGGCTCGAGCGGCTCGTCGGCCAGCACCTCGATCTCGTCCATGGGGTTGGCCAGGGGCGCCAATTCAGGCTCGGCCGGCTCGACGCGGTCGAGAATCGAGGGTTTTTCCTGCAACGGGTAACCCAGGGTCTCCAGGCTCTCCTCGGCCACGTCGAGGATCAGGTCGCCCTGGGTCGCGTGGTCTTCGGCCAGGCGCTCGAGGTAATACTCGACGCTGGTGATGGCATCGGCCAGGGTGTCCAGGTTGTGCCAGTTGGGCACGGCCTTGCGCACCAGCAACTGTTCCTGGATATAGCGGTTGCAGGCATTGAGCAACGCCGCGGCGCGCGGCAGGGGAATCATCGCCAGCCCGCCACGCACCTGGGTCAGCAACTCGGGCACGCGGGCCAGATGCTCATGGTTCCACTGCGAGGCAATGAACTCGATGATCGCGTCCTTGGCCTGCTCCAGGCCATTGCGCGCCTCTTTAATGACAAGCTGGTGGATTTGCGCCACGTCGGTGGTGGGCAGGTGGCTTTGTTCGCCGCCCCGCTCATCCGCCTGGCCGACCATGCCGGCCAGGGTGGCTTCGACATAGAGCAAGGCGCCGGCGACATCCATCAGCACGGCGTCATTCGCCTCGCGCTGGCCCTGGGCCAGGCTGTGGACCACGTCTATCTGATCGACTATGACCTTGCGCGGTTGGCCGAAACCCAGCACCGCCAGGGTATCGGCGATCTGCTTGAGCGGCGCCAGCAGGCCATCGAGCTCAGCGACCTTCTGTCGATCGCTGCGCACGAACAGGTCGAGGCTGTCCTTGACCCGCACCAGTTCCTCGCACAGGGCCGCCACCACCGAACGCATGGCGTCGCGGTCCGGACCCGCCAGGCGGGCGCGCTCCTCGTCCACCACATCGGCGTCCGGCAACGCATCGGCCAGGCGGTACTGCTCGCGCAGCGCCAGGATGCGCGGCGACTGGGCCGTCGACTTGGCCACGTAGAACAGCAGGTTCTTCGCCAGGTCGTTGGGCGCGGCCTGGTTGATCCCTTCCGCGCCCTGTTCGACCAGGCGCTTGAGTTCCTTGTCCACCTGGCGCAGCAGGGTCCGCACCGAGGTGCCGTTGACCACGCTGCCATTGGCCAGGCCTTCGATCAGGCCCGATGCGATCTGCCAGAGCGGCCCCAGCGGCGCGCCCTTGCACAGGCTTTCCAGGCGCGCGAAGACCCGCGCCATATAGCCCAGGTTGGTGCCCAGGTCCTGGTTGCGAATCACCCCGACCAGGGCCATCTGCAGCATCTGCCGCAACTTGCGCAGCAGCACCGGCAACTCGGCGGTACGCAACTGGGCCAGGGACTCGACCGACAGGGCTGGCAGGCGCTCGGACATGTCCGGGGAAAACAGGCTGGTTTCCGACAGCAGCTTCTCGCCGCGGGCGGCGCGCAGGTCGTTGAGCAGCGGCAGCACCACCATCGGCAAGTCGCGGCGTGCGGTCTGGATCCGGTCGAGGTAGACCGGCAGCTGGAGGATGGCCTGCATCAGCACTTCCAGGGCCTCGCCCTGGTTGGCCACACGGCCGTCCATCAACGCCTGGGCCAGATGCTCCATTTCTTCGGCGAGCAAGGCCGCGCCGTAGAACTCCACCATTTGCAGAGTGCCCTGTACCTGGTGCACATAGGTCAGGCAGAAGCGCATGCGCGTCGAGTCCTGCGGAGCCTCG
>DATDTH010000354.1:0-4642 GCA_035290985.1 Pseudomonas sp.
GCAGGCCTGGTACCACGACTTCCGCGCCGAACAGGACAACAGCCAGTACGGCGAGGAGATCGACCTGTCCTACGCCCACCCGATCCCAGGCGTGAAAGGCCTGGTCGGCCTGGTGAAAGTGGCCCGCTACGATGCCGACGATTTCGCCGTCGACACCGACAAGGCCTGGCTGCAACTGCAATACACCTACTGATCCATCCCGGCCCCGCAACGGGGCCTTGCCTGACGGGCGCGCGGCACCTGACTGTCGCGCACCCCCGGAGGTTCACATGTTCAGCCGTCTTGTCACCGCCCTGTTACTCACCCTGCTTTGCACGCCCACCTGGGCCAGTATCGATAATGCCGAAGCCATGAACCTGGCCGGCATGCAGCGCATGCTCAGCCAGCGCATCGCCAAGAGCTACCTGATGATCGGCGCCGACGTGCGCAGCGAGGTGGCGACCCAACAGCTCGACCAGAGCATTGCCCGTTTCGAGAGCAACTACCTCGCCCTGAGCGAGTACGCGGGCAACCCGGACATCGCCGATGCCCTGGAAACAATCGGCGTCACCTGGCAGGCCTACCGCGAGCTGGCCCTCTCGCGCCCAGACCGCGAGCACGCCATCCCGCTCCTGCAGTTGAGCGACCAGTTGCTCGCCCAGGGCGAGCAGTTGGTACAACTGATCGAACGCCATACCGGTAGCCGCAACGCCCGCCTGGTCAACCGCAGCGGGCGCCAGCGGATGCTCAGCCAGCGCATCGCCAAACTCTACCTGGCCCTGAGCTGGCGCTTGCCGATCGCCGGATTGGAGGCGGACTTGCAGAAGGCCACCGAGGAGTTCGAAGTGGCGCAGCAGGAACTGCTGGCCGCCGAGCAGAACACCCCGCAGATCAACCAGGCCCTGCAGAAAGTCGAGGCCCAGTGGCGCTTCGCCCGTGCCGGCTTTCGCCTCTCGGCGGACTCGCGCTACGTGCCGACCGTGATCACCACCACCACCGAGACCCTGCTCTGGCAGATGAACGCGCTGACCAGCCAATACGAAGGCGTGATGCAGAGCGGCAGCTGAACCAGGCGGTCGGGCTGCGTACCCTGCCGCGGTGCGCGCAGCGCCCCCCTACACCCCGTCATCCCCCGCGAAGGCGGGGGATCCAGTGCGTGCCGACTCTGCCAGCCCTTAACCCTCGCTGCGTACCCGCTTCACCGCATCGAGCCAACCCGCATAAAGCGTGCGCCGGTGCTCGGGGTCCATGCGCGGAGTGAAGCGCTGCTGGCGATGCCAATGGCTGGCGATCTGCTCCAGGTCGCGGTACAGGCCGGCTTGCAACCCGGCGAGGTAGGCCACGCCCAGGGCCGTGGTTTCGGTGATTTCCGGGCGTTCCACCTGGACCCCGAGTATGTCGGCGAGAAACTGCATCAACCAGTTGTTCTCCACCATGCCGCCATCCACACGCAAGGCACTGGGCGCCGCGGCGCCGTCCTGGCGCATGGCCTCGAGCAGGTCGCAGGTCTGGTAGCAGACCGATTGCAGGCCGGCGGTGACTATCTCCTTGATCCCGGTGTCACGGGTCAGGCCAAAAATCGCACCCCGGGCCTTGGGGTCCCAATAGGGCGCACCCAGGCCGGTGAAGGCCGGCACCAGGTAGACGCCACAGGCATCGCCGGTCTGTTCGGCCAGGGCTTCGGTGTCGCGCGCATGGCTGATCAGCTTGATCCCGTCGCGCAGCCACTGCACCGCCGCGCCGGCCACGAAGATGCTGCCCTCCACTGCATAGGTGACCTGGCCATTCAAGCGATAACCCACAGTGGTCAGTAGGCGGTGCTTCGAGGTCACCGGGGTCGAGCCGGTGTTCTGGATCATGAAACAGCCGGTGCCATAGGTGCTTTTCACCATGCCCGGGGTAAAACAGGCCTGACCGATCAGCGCCGCCTGCTGGTCGCCAGCCATGCCCAGGACCGGAATGCTGGCCCCGAGCAGGTGCGCCTGGGTGCTGCCGAAGTCGGCCGCGCAATCCAGCACCTCGGGCAACAGGCCTGCAGGAATCTCGAACAGCGCGAGCAGCTCCGGGTCCCAGGCCTGGGTGTGGATATTGAACAGCAGGGTGCGCGAGGCGTTGGTCGCATCGGTCTTGTGGGACTGGCCACCGGTCAGGCGCCACAACAGAAAGCTGTCGACCGTGCCGAAACGCAGTTCGCCCCGTTCGGCCCGTTGCCGCGCGCCGGCCACGTTATCCAGGATCCAACGCAGCTTGGTCGCGGAAAAATAGGGATCGATCAGCAGCCCGGTCTTGGCCGCCACCCGGGCTTCATGGCCGGCGTCCTTGAGTTCGGCGCAATAGTCCGCGGTACGCCGGTCCTGCCAGACGATGGCCGGGTGAATGGGCGTGCCGGTCGCGGCATCCCAAACCAGGGTGGTTTCCCGCTGGTTGGTGATGCCGATGGCGGCAATCGCACTGGCCTGCAGGCCGCTCTGCGCCAGCGCTTCGCGGCAGACCTTGAGCGTGCTCAGCCACAACTCTTCGCCATCGTGCTCGACCCAGCCGTCCTTGGGAAAATACTGCTTGAACTCCTGCTGGGCGCGGGCCAGCGGCAGGCCCTGGGCACTGAAGATGATCGCGCGGCTGCTTGTGGTTCCTTGATCGATGGCGAGCAGGTACTGAGACATGCGCGTTTCCTTGTTGTTATGGGAGGTTGAGAACGTCTGTCAAAGCAATGGCCTTATCCCCGGCCAATGGCGGCGAACTGCGCCTGGGTGTGCAGCGCCAGCAACTCCGCCGTCAACTCCACTTCCAGCCCGCGCCGCCCGGCGCTGACGAAGAGGCTGGGAAACAACTGGGCCGACGCGTCGATAAAGGTGCGCAGGCGTTTTTTCTGGCCCAGCGGGCTGATGCCGCCCAGCAGATAACCGGTGGCCCGCTGCGCCGCCTGGGGCTCGGCCATGTCGAGTTTCTTCACGCCCGCGGCCTGAGCCAGGGCCTTAAGGTCCAGGCTGCCCGCCACCGGCACCACGGCCACCAGCAGCTCGCCCTTTTCGCTGGCGACCAGCAGGGTCTTGAATACCCGCGCGGGTTCCAGGCCGAGCTTTTCCGCCGCCTCCAGGCCATAGGACGCCGACTTGGGATCGTGGGTATAGCTGTGGACCCGGTGTTCGGCGCGGGCTTTTTTCAGCAGGTCGATGGCAGGCGTCATGTTCGAATGTGAAAATAATCTGACGAAGTTCGCGTACCTTAGCGGAAAAATCGCCGCCAGGCAGCACCCGCAATCCAGAATGGGTCACATCCGACACTACCCCCCGACCAAGTCCACTGCCGGAAAGCACCTGCGGGGCGCTCTAGCTAGGGGATCAGCGCTGAAGCCCGCAGTTGCCTGCAAACTGTCCGCAGACTAACGGTATACTGCCGCGCATTCCAAGGAGGCCTTCATGAGCCTAGCCCCCCGGCAGCAAAACATTCTCGACCTGGCCCGCGAACGGGGTTATGTCAGCATCGACGAACTGGCCCAGGCCTTTGCCGTCACCCCTCAGACCATCAGGCGCGACATCAATCTGCTCGCCGAGATGGGGCTGTTGCGGCGGACCCACGGCGGCGCCGCCAGCGAAGCCTCGAGCACGCAGAACACCGCCTATGCCATGCGTGCCGGGCTGATGCGCGAGGAAAAACAGCGGATCGCCGAGGCCATCGCCAGCCAGATACCCGATCATGCCTCGCTGTTCATCAGCATCGGCACCACCACCGAAGCCATTGCCCGCGCCCTGCTTAATCACCGCGGCCTGAAGGTGATCACCAACAACCTGCACGTGGCTGCGCAACTCAGCGACAAGAGCGACTTCGAAGTGCTGGTGGCCGGCGGCAATGTGCGCAGCGACGGCGGCATAGTTGGCCAGGCCGCCGTGGACTTCATCCAGCAGTTCAAGGTGGACTTCGCCCTGATGGGCATCAGCGGCATAGACGAGGATGGCAGCCTGCTGGACTTCGATTATCAGGAAGTGCGGGTCTCCCAGGCCATCATCGACAATGCCCGGCAGGTCTTCCTGGCGGCCGACTCGAGCAAGTTCGGCCGCAACGCGGTGGTACGCCTGGGCTCGCTCACCCTGATCGACCGGCTGTTCACCGACAGCGCCCCACCCGCTTCCATCGCCCAGTTGCTGACACAGCACAAGATCCAGCTGGAGCTGGTCTAGGGCCTTTTCACGAAATGCGTGCCTGATCGCCGGCGCGCGGCGTTCGTAGGCTGGCGTAGAGCGCAGCGAAACCCAGCAAGTAGCCCAGAAGCATCACCGCCACACCGGCCTCCCGGTGCGCACAGCGCACCCTACAAAAACGCTTCGGCGAAGCCTGCAGCGGTTCTCCCGGACCGGGCCCGCTCGACCTGAATGCACCTCGATGATCCATATTCGAGACGACCGCCCGGCACGAAAACCCATTTATGCACTGGTCAAGGGCAGGACATTGGTCTAGTATTTTCGAAATCGAACATAACAAGTTCACTTTCGACTTTGCCGAGGCCCGCCATGCGCTTACCCCACAGCCCTGTAGCCGAAGTCTATGACCTCGCCGTGATAGGTGGCGGCATCAATGGCGTCGGCATAGCCGCGGACGCGGCCGGGCGCGGCCTGTCGGTGTTCCTTTGCGAAAAGGACGACCTGGCGCAACACACCTCATCGGC
>DATDTH010000355.1:0-4506 GCA_035290985.1 Pseudomonas sp.
GCAGGCCTGGTACCACGACTTCCGCGCCGAACAGGACAACAGCCAGTACGGCGAGGAGATCGACCTGTCCTACGCCCACCCGATCCCAGGCGTGAAAGGCCTGGTCGGCCTGGTGAAAGTGGCCCGCTACGATGCCGACGACTTCGCCGTCGACACCGACAAGCTCTGGTTGCAGGCGCAGTACAGCTACTGATCCACGGGCCCGGCGCGCAGCGCTCGCTGGGCATTCCAGGCGCGTCGCCCCGCGGCGACGCGTCCTTCGGAGACCCCTCATGTTGAAAACGATTTTCCATGGGCTGCTGCTCGGCCTCGTGCTGCTCAGCCCACCCGGCTGGGCCGCCCTCGGGGAGGCCGAAGCCGTCAACCTGTCCGGCATGCAGCGCATGCTCAGCCAACGCATCGCCAAGAATTACCTGATGATCGGCGCCGAGGTGCGCAGCGACGTGGCGACCCGGCAACTCGAACAGAGCCTCTCGCAGTTCGAAAGCAACCTGGCCAGCCTAGAGCAGTACGGCGACGATCCGGCCATCGACCAACAGCTGGTACGGGTCGGCACACTCTGGCAGTCCTACCGCAGCCAGGTTTCGGCACTTCCCAGCCGCGAAGGCGCGCTGCGGGTACTGGCGCTCAGCGACCAACTGCTGGCCGAATGCGAAACCCTGGTGCAGCGCATCGAGCAGCACAGCGCCAGCCAGAACGCCCATCTGGTCAACCGCAGCGGCCGCCAGCGCATGCTCAGCCAACGCATCGCCAAACTCTATCTGGCCCTGAGCTGGGAGTTGCCCCAACCCGATCTACAGAAGGACTTCGAGCAAGCCGTGAACGAGTTCAGCCTGGCCCTGGAAGAGCTGCGCGCCGCCCCGCAGAACACCGCGTCGATCAACGCCGCCCTGACCAAGGCCAACGCCCAGTGGGCCTTTTCCCAGAGCGGCTTTCGCCTCTCCGCCAGCACCCGTTATGTCCCGACCCTGATCAGCACCACCTGCGACACCCTGCTCAAGCAGATGGACGGCCTGGTTCTGGCCTATGCAGAACTGCCGGCGAGCAAGGCGCTTTAGTACCTCTGCCTCTTTGGAGGTAGGCCGGCAGAGGAATGGGGCCGACGGCGCCGCTTGCCTATGATGGGCGCAAGCGGAGGTTCACCCATGCTGACCAATCCTTCCATCGTCATGCTTATGCGTCGCCATCACCTGTTCAGTCGCCTGCCGGAAAAAATCCTGCAGGACGTCTGCGCGCTTGCCAATCTGAAACGCCTCGAACCCAACGACACCCTGATGCACCAGGGCGATCCGGCCGACCGCTTCTTCCTGCTGGTAAGCGGGCAGATCAAGCTGCATCGCGTCACCAGCGAAGGCCAGGAAAAGCTGGTGGAGATCATCCAGGCCGGCCAATCCTTCGCCGAAGCCCTGCTGTTCACCGAGATGAAACGCTACCCGGTCAGCGCCACGGCCCTAAAGGACAGCGTGCTGGTCACCATCGAGGGCGCGCACTACCGCAACCTGCTGGAGGAACAGCCGAAGATCTGCCTGGATATCCTGGCCGGCATGAGCATTCACCTGCACCAGCGCCTGCGGGAAATCGACCTGCTGACCCTGGCCAATGCCAGCCGGCGGGTGGTCAACTACCTGTTTCAGGAGCGCGATCAGGGCAATGGCGGCCTGATCCGCCTGCAGGTGTCCAAGCGGCTGGTGGCCTCGAAGCTGGGCATCCAGCCGGAAACCTTCTCGCGCATCCTGCACCGCCTGGTCGACGGCGGCCTGATCGCCATGGAGCGGCGCACCATCCGCATCCTCGACGAGAGCAACCTGGCCAATTATCACCAGTAGCACCAGTAGCCCCCTGCCCCCCCTCAGTGGAGAACCTGCATGCCCACCCCAAGCCTGCCGCTCGTCTACTCCTGCTCCGGCTGTTCCAACGTGGCCCAGCTGGCCAATACCCTGGCCTTGCGCCTGGACCGCGGCGGCCTGGCGGAAATGTCCTGCATAGTCGGGGTGGGCGGCCGGGTCGCCTCCCTGGTCAACAAGGCCAACTCCGGGCGGCGGATCCTGGCCCTGGACGGCTGCGTGCTGCAATGCGTCAAGGGCTGCCTGACCCAGCACGGGATCGAGGCCGACGTGCATCTGGTGTTGAGCCAGTACGGCCTGCGCAAGAAGTACGGCGAGGACTGCAGCCCGGAAGACGCCGACACCCTGTTCGAGGAACTCAAACAGCTGATCGCCAGCGACGCCCTGCAAGGCCAACGCCCCCGCCCCACCGTCCTGAAAGCGGTGGAGTGAAGGGCCGGTCGAAACGCGGTCCGTAGGGTGTGCCGGGCGTCGCTACGCTCAGGCCGTAGGTCGGGTTAGCGAAGCGTAACCCGACAACGATGCTGTCGGGTTAGCAAAACGAAACCCGACCTACGAAAAGCGAATGTACTTGCTCTGGCAGACCAGGCGGCGTGCCCAGGCGGGAGCGTGGGCACGATCGATTCAGCGTAACGCTGCCCCTCAGGCGCCCGCCGCCGCCACACCCTTGCCGGCCCGTTCCAGGTTGCGCCACAGCCAGGGCGGCAGCAGGTCGGGGTCGAGGCTGTCGAGCAGGTTCTTCACCCCCAGCCCCAGGTCGGTATCGCCTTCGATCACCAGACGACGGCGGAAGAACAGCGTATCCGGGTCCTCCTGACGGCTGGCCAGCAGCAGGAATTCCCGCCAGTTGCCGCTGATGGTCACCTGGGCCGGGGCATCGCGGGCCACACGCAGGCTCGTCCCATCCAGGGTCAGGCACCAGGCCAGGCCCAGGTCGCGGACCTGCAGGCGGATCCAGCGGCCGCGCAGCAGTTCGAACTCGCCGTCCCGCAGGGGTTCGGCCAGCCAGCGGTTGAGGGCCTGTTGCAGCGTCAGGCGCTGCAACAGGAAGGGCACCTTGGTGGTCAGCGGCAAGGCCTTGTCGGCCAGGCGCAGCCATAGGGGTTGCTTGTTCATAGAACCACCTCCTCTGCCCTGAGCATGCCGGGGCGGCCATGCCAGTAACCGTTGCAGCCGTCCACCAGCAGCGGCGGCAGCCCGCCCTGGCGGACCTTGTCGTAGGCCTCGATCACCTGCGCCATGCCCTGGGCCCGGGGGCTCAGGCGCAGCAGGTCGGCACCGCTGGACACCAGGGCCGGGTAGTCGGCCAACAGGTTGCTCACCTCGGCGGACAGGGTCTGGATACCATTGAGGGTGAACAGGGGCGCGCCCTCCTGGCTGAGCAACGGAATGCCTTCCGGGTAGTTCAGGCAGCAGAACTCGCAATCGTCCTTGGGCCGGTTCTCCGCCCGCGCGGTGAAGCAGCGCGCCGAGTAGGCCAGCGGCAGGTGACCGTAGGCGAACAGCTCCACCTCCGGCATGCCCACCTGCAGGCCACGCAACTGTTCCAGGGCGCGGCCGATCAGGGCACCCGAACACTCCACCGGCGGCACCCAGCGGCGCATGCCGCAGCCCATCAGCTCGGCCAGGGCATAACCGTTATAGAGATTCAGCGCCGGACCGGCGACGAAGGGCAGGCCGCGTTCGGCCAGGTAGTGCACGGCGCCCATGTCGTTGGCTTCCACCAGCAACTCGCCGTTGTCGCAGAGCCGGCGCAGGGCCGACAGTTCCGAGGCGGCCTCGACCAGCGCCAGGCTGGACAACACCAGTTCCGCCGAGCTGCACTCGCGCAGCTCCCGGGCCAGGCCCAGCCAGTGGTCCAGGGACATGCTGCGGCGTTTCGAGCAGACGGTTTCCCCCAGGTGGATCACATCCAGGGGCTGGCCGGCCATCTCGGCATAGAAGTCCAGCAATTGCTGTTTGTCCCAGTAGAACAACACCGGGCCTAGACTGAGTTTCATCTCGCGTACCTCACTGCCAGGATCGATGATAGGCGCCCAAGGTGGTCTGGCTGCCTTCGGACAAGCCGTCCAGCGCCTGGCGCCACTGCGGCTGGACGCTGAAGGCATCCGGCGCCGCGGCATGGGCATCCAGGGCGGCCCGCCAAACCCGGGTCACCTGCTCGACATAGGCCGGGCTGCGTTGACGGCCCTCGATCTTCACCGCCGCCACGCCTATGGCCGCCAGCGTCGGGATCAGGTCCAGGGTGTTCAGGCTGGTGGGCTCTTCCAGGGCGTGGAAGCGCTGGCCGTTGACCAGGAAGCGGCCCTTGCACAGGGTCGGGTAGCCTGCGGGCTCGTCCTTGGCATAGCGGTCGATCAGCACGCCGTTGAGCCGTGAACTCAGGCCCTCGGGCTCCTCGTTCCAGCGCACCGCCTTGGCCGGCGAGCAGACGCCACAGAGGTTCGGCGATTCGCCCGTCAGGTAGGAAGACAGGTGGCAACGCCCCTCGGCCATGATGCACAGGCTGCCGAAGGCGAAGACTTCCACCGGCACCGGGCTCTTGGCCGCCACCTGGCGCACCTGGGCCAGGGACAGCACCCGGGGCAGCACGGCGCGGCGAATGCCGTAGCGCTCGTGGTAGAACGCCAGCGCCGCGGCATTGGTCGCCGAACCCTGCACC
>DATDTH010000356.1:0-16133 GCA_035290985.1 Pseudomonas sp.
CGTTAGTGCGGCCTGCCACTACCGATAAACCCCGGAGCGCCCATGAGCCTGCCCGCCGCCTTCCTCGCCGCCGTCGAGCGCCTGATCCCGCCCGAGCGGCGTTTCGACGACCCGCTCTCGACCCTGGCCTTCGGCACCGACGCCAGCTTCTACCGGCTGATTCCCAAGCTGGTGGTGCGCGTCGAAAGCGAAGCCGAAGTGGTGGGCCTGCTGCAACTGGCCAGCGCCGAACGGGTGTCGGTGACCTTCCGCGCCGCCGGCACCAGCCTGTCCGGCCAGGCGATTTCCGACTCGGTGCTGATCGTGCTCGGCGACAACTGGAACGGCCGCGAGGTGCGCGGCGACGGCCTGCAGATCCGCCTGCAACCGGGCGTGATCGGCGCCCAGGCCAACGCCGTGCTGGCGCCCTTCCAGCGCAAGATCGGCCCCGACCCGGCCTCGATCAACGCAGCGAAGATCGGCGGCATAGTCGCCAACAACTCCAGCGGCATGTGCTGCGGCACCGCCCAGAACAGCTACAAGACCCTGGCCGGGCTGCGCCTGGTGCTGGCCGACGGCACGGTGCTGGACAGCGAGGACGCCGCCAGCGTCAACGCCTTCCGTCACAGCCACGCCGCGCTGCTCGAACAACTGGCCGAACTGGGCCGCCAGACCCGGGCCAACAGCGAGCTGGCGGCCAAGATCCGCCACAAGTACCGGCTGAAGAACACCACCGGTTTTTCCCTCAACGCCCTGGTCGACTACGACGAACCGCTGGACATCCTCAACCACCTGATGGTCGGCTCCGAGGGCACCCTGGGCTTTATCAGCGCGGTGACCTACGACACCGTGCCCGACCATCCGTACAAGGCCAGCGCGCTGCTGGTCTTCCCCGATGTGGAGAGCTGCTGCCAGGCCGTGCCCCTGCTCAAGCTGCAGCCGGTCTCGGCGGTGGAACTGCTCGACCGTCGCAGCCTGCGCTCGGTGGAGAACATGGCCGGCATGCCGGACTGGGTCAAAGGCCTGTCGGCCACCGCCTGCGCCCTGCTGATCGAGTCCCGCGCCGCCAGCCAGTCACTGCTGCACGAACAGCTGGGTTGGATCATGGCCTCCGTCGCCGATTTCCCCCTGGAAAAGCAGGTGGACTTCAGCGAGGACCCGCGGGTCTACAACCAGCTGTGGAAGATCCGCAAGGAGACCTTCCCGGCCGTGGGCGCCATGCGCCAGACCGGCACCACGGTGATCATCGAAGACGTCACCTTTCCCGTCGAACGCCTGGCCGCGGGCGTCAATCGCCTGCTCGAACTGCTGGAAAAACACCAGTACGACGAGGCGATCCTGTTCGGCCACGCCCTGGAGGGCAACCTGCATTTCGTCTTCACCCAGGGCTTCGACGATCCCCGCCAGGTCGCCCGCTACGAAGCCTTTATGCAGGACGTGACCCAACTGGTGGCAGTGGAATTCGGCGGTGCGCTGAAGGCCGAACACGGCACCGGGCGCAACATGGCGCCCTTCGTCGAGCTGGAATGGGGCCACGACGCCTACCAGCTGATGTGGTCGATCAAGCGCCTGCTCGACCCCCAGGGCATCCTCAACCCGGACGTGATCCTGTCGGACGATCCGCAGATCCACCTGAAAAACCTCAAGCCGCTGCCGGCCGCCGACGACATAGTCGACAAGTGCATCGAGTGCGGCTTCTGCGAGCCGGTCTGCCCGTCGCGCGGCCTGACCCTGAGCCCGCGCCAGCGCATCGTCATCTGGCGCGATATCCAGGCGCGCAAGCGCGCCGGCATCGACACCACGGAACTCGAACGCGCCTACCAGTACCACGGCCTCGACACCTGCGCCGCCACCGGCCTGTGCGCCGAGCGCTGCCCGGTGGGCATCAATACCGGCGACCTGGTGCGCAAGCTGCGCGCCCGCGACGCCCACCATGGCGGCACCGCCGACTGGCTGGCCGGGCATTTCGCCACGGCACTCGCGGGCACCCGCCTGACCCTGATGGCGGCCAATAGCGCCCGTCGCCTGCTCGGCGCGCCCCTGTTGGCACGCACCTCCGCGGCCCTGCACCGGCTGTCCGGCGAGCGCCTGCCGCAGTGGACAGCGGCCATGCCCCAGGCCGTGCGCGCACTGCGCATTACCCCCCCGAGCAACGACCCGCGCCCCCGGGTGGTCTACCTGGCCGCCTGCGTCTCGCGGATCATGGGCCCAGCCTTCGGTGACGAGGAGCAGATGCCGCTGATCGACAAGACCCGCGCCCTGCTGGAGAAAGCCGGTTTCCAGGTGGTGTTCCCCGCGAACCAGGACAGCCTCTGCTGCGGCCAGCCGTTCGCCTCCAAGGGCTACGCCGAACAGGCCGACGCCAAGCGCCGTGAGCTGATCGACGCGCTGCTCGAGGCCAGCCGCGGCGGCCTCGACCCGGTCTACTGCGACACCAGCCCCTGCACCCTGCGCCTGCTGCAGGACGGCCTCGACCCGCGCCTGAACCTGCACGACCCGGTGAAATTCATCCGCGAGCAGTTGCTCGATCGCCTGGAGTTCCAGCCCCAGCAGCAGCCGGTGGCGGTGCATGTCACCTGCAGTACCCAGCACCTGGGCGAGGCCCAGGGGCTGATCGACATCGTCCGGCGCTGCACCACCCAGGTGGTGATCCCGGAGGGCATCCACTGCTGCGGCTTCGCCGGCGACAAGGGCTTCACCACCCCTGAACTGAACGCCCACGCCCTGCGCAGCCTGAAGGACGCCGTGCAGCACTGCGAGGAAGGCATCTCCACCAGCCGCACCTGCGAGATCGGCCTCAGCCAGCACGCCGGTATCGACTACCACGGCCTGGTCTACCTGGTGGACCGGGTCACCCGGGGCCGCTCGGCCTAAGTCACCGACTCATCTTTTGCCCCGCCCCGCGCGGGGCTTTTTTTTTGCGAAAAGAAATCCCGCTTTTCGTAGGGGACTCACGTTCGCCCACAAAAACTGAACCCACACCGCTGGTCGACAGTCCATTTTTCAGCACCCGAATGGAAGACATACGGCTGTCGAGCCGGGTCGTTCGGCTAGCCAAAGGATTGCTGGATACATACACCGGAGGCCCTCCATGAAACCTCTTACCCTGCTGTTCGCCACCCTGCTGGTCGGCCCGGCCTTCGCCGACGACCTCTGCACCCTCAACCTGCAAAAGCTCGATGACCACGCCACGACCCTGGTGACGCTGGGGGAGCCCCTCAAGGGGCAAATCGAGGAGCAGCATAAGAAAGCCCAAGAGGCGCACAGCGCCGGCGACACCGAAGGCTGCATCCTCTATTCGACCAAGGCCTTGCAATTGCTGGATGCACCGGGTGATAACGGCAGTAGCCGCTGAGCCTGTGGCACATGCCCCCCTGAAGGAGACCCACCATGCGCCGCACCGCCCTTTGCCTGTGTTTGCTCGCTACCACGCTGCTCAGCACGCCGCTCTGGGCCATGCACTGCCCAGCGGATATGGCCAAGATCGATCAACACCTCAAGAGCGATCCACCGGACGACCCCCAGGTCCTGGCCCAGGTGAAAACCCTGCGCGCCCAGGGCGAGGCGTTGCACAAGGCCGGCGACCACAGCCAATCGGCCCAGGTGCTGGGCAAGGCCCTGGAATTGCTGGAAGCCAGCGAATAAATCGAACGGATCGAGGCGCTCTTCGTAGGGCGGGTTAGCCGCGCAGAAAATCGGTTTGGCCAACCACGCCGCACCCGCCGCGCGGCGTAACCCGCCAATAAACGGAACCCCGGTTGCGCCCGATGGCAGCGGGTTTCGCCGAAGCGCTGCGCAACGACGTAGGGTGGACTCGGCGTGCAGCCGTAGGTCGGGTTAGCGAAGCGTAACCCGACAACGATGCTGTCGGGTTAGCAAAACGTAACCCGACCTACGAAATGCTATAGCGCTCCGGTAGGAGCGGTCCATGACCGCGAGCGCGCTATTTCCCCAACAGCGATAACACCAACCGCTGCAGTTGCTCCATATCGACCGGCTTGCCTTGGCAGGCCTCGGCGCCATGCAGGCGCGCCTGGGCGAACAGCGCTTCGTCGACCCGCTCGCTGACCACCAGGACCGGCACCCTCTGCAACCTCGGGTGGCGCCGCACGGCCTCGATCATTTCCAGGCCGCCGCCGTCCGGCAGATCGAGATCCAGCAGCAACAAGGCCGGCACACAGAGCTCCAGCTCCATCCACGCCAATGACACCGAAGCGGCGCCGCGCACCTCGGCAACCCCGCGCAACGCCTCCTGCAGCAGCGGCAGGCAGACCGGCTTGGACTCGACGCAGAGCACGGTGGCCAAGGACACGGGCTGATCGGTGATCGCCGGCTCGGGCGCCGCCGCCCCCGGCAGATCGATCCAGAAGCAGGTGCCACGCCCGGGTACGCTGCGCACCCCCACCTCCGCATGCATCAGGCTGGCCAGTTCACGGCACAACACCAGCCCGATACCGGTGCCCGGAATCCCCGAATTCTCCCGGCCCAGGCGCTGGAACGGCTGGAACAGTTGCTCCTGCTCCGCCTCGGTCAACCCGTCACCGCTGTCCTCGACATAGAGGCGCACGCAGTCCGACCGCACCTCGTAGCCCAGGTTGATCAGGCCCCAGGGGCTGTTGTACTTGATCGCGTTGGAGAGAAAATTCAGCAACACCTGGCGCAACCGACGGCTGTCGGCCTGCACGTAAAGCAGCGGCTTGGCCACGGGCAGTACGTCCAGCCGCTGCTGACGCTGCTGCAATTCCGGCTGGATCAGTTCGGCGCAACTGGCCAGCAACTCGCCGATTGCCACCGGTTCGAGCTGCAACTGCTGACGGCGGCTTTCGCTGCTGGACAGGTCGAGAATATCGTCCACCAGCGAGGTCAGGTGCCGGCTGGCCTTGACGATCTCCCGGGCATACCCGGCCTCCACCTGCACCCCGGGCTTGTCCTGGGCTTCCAGTTCGATCAACTGGGCGAAGCCATGGATGGCATTCAAGGGCGTACGCAGCTCGTGGCTCATGCTGGACAGGAAGCGGCTCTTGGCCTGGCTCGCGGCCTGGGCCTCCAGGCTGGCGCGCCGCAACTCCTCCTGGGCTTGCTTCAGCCGGGTGATCGCCACATGGGTGCCGGCCACGCGTAGGGCATGGCCATCGGCGGCCCGCTCCAGCACCTTGCCGCGGCTGAGCAACCAGGCGTATTGCCCCTCGGCATCGGCATAGCGGTATTCGGCGTCGAAATAATCCTGCCCGCTGCTGGCAAAACTCAGGCGCAGATGACGCAGCCGTTCGAGATCGTCGGGGTGCACGCGCTGGTTGAATTCGCTGAAGGGCATCTGCTCGCAGCGCAGCCCGAAGCGCTGGACGAAACGCGCGCTGACCTTGATCAGATGACCGTCCGCCTGCACTTCCCAGAGGCTCTCGGTGGTGCTTTCCAGCACCAGCTCCAGCAGCCGCTGCGCCTCGAAACGCTCGCTCTCGCTGGCCTGCAACTGCGCCCCGGTCTGCAGCACGGCAGAGGCCATATTGGACAGTTCCTCAATGGCAGTGCTCGGCGTCTGGGGCTGGTAATCACCCTGCCCCAGGCGGCGCATCATCGCCACTATGCCGGCGATCGGCTGCAGCAATTCGCTGCTCAAACGCCGCGAGCGCGCCCACATCCAGGCGAAGAACATCAGATAGAAGAACAGCAGCCCGGCGATCAGCAGGTAGCCGATCTGCTGGTAACGTTCGGCCAGGCGATTGGTTTCGGTGAAGATATTCGCCTCGTCCACCACCAGCAGCAGACGCCAGCCCGTCTGGGGAATCTCGCTCCAGGCCACCAGTTGCTGGCGCCCACCGAGCGACACCTCCTGGACATTGCTCTGGCCCTGGGTCATAGCCTGCAGCAGCGGCCGCATCTCGTCACGCTTGGCCAGGCTGAAGTCCTCGGGCTTGAGCACTTCGCGGCGCACCGCCTCATCGTAGGAATACTGGGTCAGCTCGCGCAGGCCCAGATCCTTCTCGCCCGCCGCGGGCAGCGCCATGATCCCGTGCTCGCGATTGACCAGCATGGCGTAGCCCTGCCAGGGCACCTTGAGTTCACCGATCTCGGCCAGCATCTTCCCGACTGTGATATCCATGCCGACCACACCCTCGAGAAAATCGCCCCGATAGACCGGTGCGATGGCCGACAGGGTCCAGCCCTGCCCGGCGGGGTCGAGGTAGACATCGGTCCAGGCCACCTTGCGCTCGGGATTGTGCTCGGCATCGGCCAGGTAATAGAAATTGAAATCCGGTATCACCATGTCATGGGGATACTGGTCTGGCGTCATGAAGAAGGGGTAGATGCGGTTGTAACTGTCCCAGCTGTTGAAATAGATCGCCGCCACCAGCGGGTTGACCGAGCGCATCGAACGCATCAAGTAATCGACCTGGGACAGGCGCAGGGCCTTGGCCTGGTCCTGCCGCGCCACGGGCGTGCTGTTGGCATAGAAGGAGGCCGCCCGGCCATCGTCGCTGTGGCTGTAGAACACGCCGTCCGCGCTCAGGCTGTGACGCTTGCGCTCCACCTCGTCGGGCTGGAACTGTTCGTTGCCCAGGGCCTCGGCGACGGCATCCCGGTAGATCTGCACCTGGGCCTCGACCGCACGCAAGCGGCTGTCGATGACCTGACCCTCGCGCTGCACCGCCGCGGACAGGTCGCTCAGCGCGCTCTGCTGCAGGTGCTCGACCTGGGCATCGCGGATCGCCGTATTGGTCAACAGGTAGACGGTGATCAGCCCGGACTCCACCAGGATCAGCGGCAGCAGCGCGCTCTGCACGAAGGCGCGCCAAATCCACTGGCGCAAGGGGTAACGCGACGATCGCGGCATGACGCGCTCTCTTGAGAATGCAACGCGGAAAAATTGACACGATGATATCGCGTGACGGCCTGTCTGACTTTAGGACATGCCAGCATTTCTGTTCCATGCGACAACAAAACGCACGAGGCCGGCCGGCTCGGCTCGGCTCGGCTCGGCTCGGCTCGGCCACGCCGCGTGGAAACCCTCGTCGACACAAGGGCAGTCGACGCTCGGGAACCTTTGCCGTACACTGCACGTCCTAACCTTGGTAACAGGGTTGTTTTGGGGCCGATTAGGATTCGACGCCGGTTACAAAACTTTAGGGGCATGCCGAGTTGGTAACAGAACTCGTAAATCCACTGTTGCACAATCCATAATTGCCAATGATGACAATTACGGTGCTCAACTAGCTGCGTAAGCAGCCTAGTCGCACTTCTGGTAGCTTCGGCTCCAGCAATCATTAGGGGATGTCTGTAAACCCGAAATGATTGTCAGATAGAACAGAATCGTCGCCTAGTACGTTGTGGACGAAGCGACTAAAACTTACACAACTCGCCCAAAGCACCCTGCCCGTCGGGCGGCTGAGGGTTAACTCAATAGACACGGCTAAGCATGTAGGCCCGACAGCGGCGAACTGGCGGACGGGGGTTCAAATCCCCCCGGCTCCACCAAATAAGCTCTACAAATTAGGCACTTAGCGAAAGCTACAGTGCCTTTTTTGTGCCTGACAGTAATCTAGGATGGACCGGGCGTCGCTACGCCCGGCGCATGGTCCAGCGCTTTTGGTCGTGGCCTGCATTCCACATTCAACGCCCTGCGGTGTACTGCCTTCGGCGAGTACACCCTACTTGCACGGTGTCGCGCCCCGGCAGCCGGTTTCGCCGACGCGCTGATCGGGCCACGCAGGCGCTTGTCGTAGGGTGGTGTTAGCCGCGCAGAACGACGGCCTGGCAAACCACGCAGCACTCTCCGCGCGGCGTAACCCACGCGGACGCCGCCCGATGATGGCCTGGTGGATCGCCTACATTCAAAAAGCAGCCACCGGCAGCCTGCTAGTCGCCCCGATCAGGGAGCCGTACTCGCGAGCTCGGCCATCAGTTTGGCAACCGGAGCCTCGCTGTCCACGCTGGCTGGGGACGAGATGCGGAACTTGAGCATGCTGTCGCCCAGGTCGAAAAGGTAAAGCGCGCTATTGACCTTCTGCACTTCACCCTGGAAGAGCTCATGGAACTCATAGTCGACCCGAAGACCCGGCACACTCTGGCCACTGTATAGGAGCGTTACGGCGTTTTCGGCTATCAGCCGGCCCCCGGGGTGGGCGTTGACAATGCCCTGCTTTTGCTCCGCCTGTTGATCAAGCAACAATTTCTGCCGCGCGGTGGCGATGACTTCAGGAGGCGAGCCGATGGAGATTATCTGGGGGCCGGGGTAAACGTATACGGATACGATGATGGGTAGGGCAATCAGCTCGGAGTTGTAGCCGACGTATATATGGCTGGCCCGTTCGTCGATACGAAGCATCTCAACACGTCGGAAGATGCCAGAGGTGGGAGGGAAGATGATGCCGGTGTCGGCTTGAGTGTAGGCACCGCTGACTTCTATGTTTTGGGGTTGGTATGGCGGGTTCATGCAACCGGCAATCATGAAAGCCAGCAGCACGGCGCAAAGATGTTTCATTCGACTGTCCCTGTAATGGGGGTGCAAGCGGCACCGGCGGCGGGAAACTACCGACCGGCAATAGGGCTGTCTATGTTTTTCTTGCGTAATCGGAGCAGTCGGGGATGCGCAGCGTGCGCCACGCTTCAGGGGGGCGGCAAGACCAGTTTCTTCTCTAGCGATACCAATAGGGGGTCTGCTTTGCTGCCTCCGAATTAGGGAATCGACTATGCAAGAGCGCGAAGGCAGCTTGTCCGCTGGGTAGCGGGCCCAGCATGCCGCCATCTTCTCTGCGGTTGAGTTGGACTACCTGGCTTAGGGCTTGCGCCATCCGCTCTTGGTCAATAAAAAGTCGTTTCAACCAATTATCCGACTCGCTGCTGGCCCACTCGACGATATCGCGGCTGACTGCATGGCTCAGGCCATTTCCTTCGACTAGCCGAGGTAGTTCGTTCGTGGCGATCCAGCGTTCGATGTAGCGATCTGCCAAGCCCGGCGTTGTCTTGAACAAAGCGGGTGCTGCGACGGCGGCTGGAGTAGTTCGAGCCGTAGCTGCATGGATTCGATCCAGAGCGTTCAGCGTGTATCCGCGCATGCCGGCGAACCGGTCCCATTTCTGCGGAAGCAACAACCAGGCTTGCAGGTCTTGCTCGATGGCCCGGGTTTCAGCGAGTTCCCGCGGCAAATCCCGTCGTGGCCGTAAATTGCGCAACCAGATGCCTGCATCATCGTAATTCTCGTCCGCTGTCACCAGCCAGGTGGAGAGTTGCGGATTATCGAGCACGATCAAGTCCAGGCGGATCTGTTGCGGCAGGTCTTGTCGGAGTCGCTTCTCGATGTCGGCTGCATGCTCCGGGGCAAGTTGCTGCAGCTGGGCGATCAGGTCCAGTGCCTGCTCGGCATTCCCCAGGGCCACGTGCCGAGTGAAAGCGGTCATCACCAGGGCCTTGCGCATGTCAGGGCTAAGCCCAGGGGTCTCGGCCAGACGCGCCATGTCTGCAGCTGACAACAGGTTGAATGCGCGCGCCGACTTGGCCTCTACCTTGTGATGCTGATGGACTTCCATCAGCTCCTCGAGGGTGGAGGCCAGGTAGGTGCGAGCAATGTTGACCCAGGGTGTGATGTTGGCGGGAGAAGAGTCGGCGAGCTTCGCAATGGCTGCCAGTCGGGGGGCAGCATCGCCTGCACGATAGGGCTGCAAGCCCTCAAGTAGGGTTGCCCAGGACAGGTTGCGAATAACCAGGCGCTGTGACGCAATGGGTAGCTGTTCGAACGCAAGCGCAAGACTGGCAATCGGCTCGGCGCCGATACCCCTCGATGCCCAGTGAAATGGAGCCGTAATAGCCCAGGCGGCGTATTCGCCTTGAGAGGCGTCGCAGCGTTCCACCTTGGCTTGCCAACGCAGGAATAAATGATCGGCTTGTGCGTCCGCATCCCCAGGCGGTGTCAGTGTCTGGGCCGCCACTGCCCACTCGATGCCACCGTTTTCTTCATAACGTTTCCAGGCCACGTTTCTCAGGCGCGCATAGGCCAACAGCCGTACGTCATTCGCCAGAGCCAGATGGGGAGCTATGGCCCAGGGCGCGTCCGAAGCGGTCATCACCAGTTGCAACCAGAGCCACTGAGGGGAATAGCTGGCGGCATTATCCAACCAGGAGTCAGCGGGCGTAGTGATTCGGCCGGCAAGGTCCAGCCCGACAATAGCGTCGAATTTCTGCTGGGGCTGCAGATTTGCATCGTCGACTTGTTCGGCAACCCATTGCAGCTGCTCCACGGCTCTGGGGGTGTCTTGCGAGTAAGGGTCGTAGTTCAGTCCCGCCCTACCAAGCTCGCGGAGGCGCCAATCCGGCAGATTGCGCCAGAGGCGATATATATCCAGGGTTGCGCCTATGTCATCGATGCCATGCCAGTGGTCACCGCCGGAGTAGAGGGAGTCATATTTTTGCAGGGCAGCTTGAACCATCTCACTGACGTTCTTGTATTGCCCTGAGCAAAACTCGGCAGACCAGCCCAATGAGGGCAGCAAGAGCAGCATCACCAGGGTGGTCAGGCGCGACATGGAATCACCTTGAAGGTTAAGCAATCACCCTTGAGCACAGGGTGCGCATCTATCCTGCTGGCGGGGCCTATGGTCTGACAATAGCGGCAAACCATTAAATCGCCCCAGCCTCGCAGACACGCCCAAACGCCGGAAAGCCAGCGTCCCAGGCCTCCGCGCTTAGAAAAGGAAAACGGGTGGATCAGCCACGGCGCGCCATGGCCTGCACCCTCCTGAAGGACCCGGAGCGATCGAAGCCGCCCTGGCGCACGTCGACAAGGACGAGGTTCGCAGCGCCTACAACCGCGCGGACTACATCGAACGAAGGCGCCCGATGATGGCCTGGTGGAGCGCCACCATCCAAAAAGCCGCCACCGGCAGCCTGCTGGTCAGCGCGATCAACGAAAGCCGGGATGGGAACGTCGTGCCGATACGCTGAGCAAGGGCTAGTAACGGCCAAAAACGGACGTTCCCAATGCCACCGATTCTGGCCCGAGCGCTAGATATTTATTTCCAAAGTGTTTTATTGCAGTACCGCCTTAGTGTCTCGATAACCTCAGCTTGTTGGCTGCTATCCAGTTGCTTGTAAATACTACCGCCGCCCTCGCCCACGGTTTGCACAAAGAGTTCATACATCCTTGCTCCGGCTGGCCCGCTCACCTTAAAGCCTGCCACGTCGAGGTTGTACTGAAAAACCGTTGAATGGCTGAAGGTGAATTCCCACATATTGTAATAGGTAGTGAAGCGCATGGCGGGTATCAGGTCGCTCAGAGCATTGATGACTTCCATGTACTCAGAGGTTCGACTTACCCACGCGTTCTCCCACTCACATACCTCCTCGAAGGAAACGGTTTCCAACACCTTTTCCTCGCATACAACGGTCGGACGAAGTTGTTGAGGTATCTCACCGTGGCGGTTCATTCGCAGTCCGTTGCCGCGCTCCGCAAACCATTCATATAGATAGTAAAAACGCTCGTCGTCCGGGATAGCTTTGCATAACGCCGTCGTCATCGTTTCACCGTCCTGGGTATAACCATGCAGCACATCAAACGATGCCTGAGCTCCGATTGCATGCGGATCGGCACCACCTAGGATTGCGCTTAGAAGCTCATCAGTTGTGCTGAAGCGTTTAGTTTTCTTTTCGACTTGCGTAATGACTTTGTGGGGGAGGTAAACACTGGTGGAAATTTCAGAGAAAAGGTTCAAAAAATTGCCAGCCAGGCTCTTCTTGCAGAATTTATTTAACTGCTCATAAAAACCATCTGCCACCCAATCCCCCTGCTGCTCAAATTTGAACTTGAATGCTTTGCCTTGGTGTTCGAACTCAACCGTCATGGTCTTGTTGAGGCTGCCAGTGGTGCGAATATTCTCCGGGCTGAATTCGCCACCAGTCGCCTCGGCAAACTGGTCGAGAATATCCATGTAATGCTCGGAAACACCGATGCACTCAGGGTCAAATTCGCAGATCCGGCCTGGCGTCAGGTGTTGGAATATTGCATTGAGGTTGTGACTATTCAGCTGGTCTTTGTGAAGCGGCGTGTACGCAATGCCGGCTTTTTTCAGAATGGCGGTAACGTCCTTGCCGAAGCTCATATGCAGTCCTTACGCAAAAGGAATAGTAATTGTCTCGGGTTACGCAAGTGTTTCATGCGCTCATAGTAAAGAGCCAGGCTATCGCTCGATTTTGTAGGTAGATTTTGTTGCAGCTGAGCGCTGTGCCGCGCCCGCCTTTGCCGAAAGCGGACATTTAGAGCAGGACAAATAACTCTGTCCCCTTTGGCTTGTCCCCTTTGGTCTGGGCCGTCACAACAGCAATGCCCGCTTGAGCAGGTCGTAAAGCCCCTCAGGTACCAGCGGTGAGGCGGGGGTGAAACTGGAGCTGGAGCACCACGTGGCTCTGAACGACGCGCCATCACTTTCATGGCCGTCTAGCCAAGGTTTCTTATAGACCTCAGCGTCGTCAAACCTTGCATCGTAGATTTGGACAATCTTGTGCCCTGGCTTGCCTGCGTAGGTGAAGATGCTTTCCAACGTGCCAATCAGTCGAATGTCACTGATCGAGCGGCCCAGCTCCTCTTGCACTTCCCGGACGATGGCGTCGTGACTCCTTTCGCCGAATTCAATGTCGCCCCCAATGGGGCGATAGAGCGTCATGTTTTCAACGGCATCGTGGAATTGGTTGACTAGTATTTTTCCATGATGATGAAAAATGCAGAGCGCGAGCGGGCGAATGAATTGTGCTGCCACGAGTAAAATCCCTTTTTTCTGGTCGTCAATTGATCTAACAGGGCCGAGCTGCAGGTGCTGCCGGCAACCCATCAAGGAAGGCGTCAATCTGTCGGCTACCGCGTAAGTGCACCGTTGGCACCTTCGGACCTATGGCCATGCGCACAGCGTCGATACCTTGGCGGTAGCCATGGTCGAACCGCCACACGAATTTAAGAAAATCAAGGAAGGCTCGGTCGAGTTTCTCTCTACAGCCTGCTGGAAGATCGGGGCGAGGCCGGTTCATTACGCTACGAACGATTACGCGCGTCAGGCAGGTCAGCCGCGGCGTATCAAGCCAGATGACCAGATCGGCACTGGGCAGACGCAGGTCGAAAGTGCGTCGGGCATAATTGCCTTCGCAGATCCAGGCACCGGCTGCGATCGCATCGCGGACCCGTTCACGGAACTGCACAGCATCGGGCTCGACCCAGCCAGGCTCCCAGAACAGGGTGTCCAGGTGCACTACAGGCAAGTTGAGTCGCTGGTTCAAGGAGCGAGCCAAAGTGGACTTGCCGCTGCCTGCATTGCCCAGAATCACAATCCGTTGCACGAGGGACTTCCAGTCGCAAAAATGGACGGCGATTCTGCTGATTATTACTGGCCTGTCAACAGCGCGGGCACTGGAGCAAATGATGGAGTCCCGCCCCTGGCCGATAGCGGATGTTTAGAGCAGGAAAAAAATCGGCCCCCGTTGGCCGACGAGCCCAGAAAGACAGAATACAATGTGCGACCGATTATCCCGGGCCATACATATGGCTGCACTGAACAAGGAACTCGCCCCCATGGCTTCTTCAGATAAACAGCAAAAACGCGCCCAGCGAGCCAAAGCCAAGGCCAAACAGAACCGTTCGGGCAAGGCCAAAGCCCATGTCGTGCATACGCTGCTGGCCAATCCGCTGATCAACGAGCCCTTCGATGATGTTGAAATCGACCTGAGCACCTTCGACTTCAAAGACATCGAAGAGAACGGCTTCGACCCGGCGCTCTTCGACGACCTGTTCCAGATGATGAAAGTCGGCGAAGGCATCAGTCTGCTCGCGATGTGCCTGGTGTTCCTGCAATTCCCGGTGTTGGAGCTGGTGATCGCCGAGGAAGCGCAAGACCCGGCGACCGACTTTATGATGGGCCTGCTGATCACCTATCGCGGGATCTTCCACGGTGAAGACGAAGACACGGCCGTGGAGTGGATCGGCAGCGACGCGTTCCAGAGTGCCTACAACGAAGCGTCGCTGATCCTGCAAAAGAAGAACGCGCGCGGCACCCCAGGCCTCCGCGCTTAAAGCCACCGGCAGCCTGCTGGTCAGCGCGATCAACGAAAGCCGGGATGGGAACGTCGTGCCGATACGGTGATCTCGAGGATCGCCAGCAAGGTGGCCCCCCTGCGGCACGGACTCGTCGAAGCGCTTTTGTAGGGCGGGTTAGCGTAGGATGGGTTGAGCGCAGCGATACCCATGCTGAAAGCTGGCAAACCACGCAGCACTTTCCGCGCGGAGTAACCCGCGCGGATAGCCGCCCAAAAGTAGGCAGAGTTTTCGTGGCAATGCCCCAGTGTTTATGGGGCGTCCTTATTTCCACAGTTGGTCCATGGGCACCGCGAACGCATTGGGTATGCCGGCCAAGGGCAGCGTGCTGGTGCCGGTGTAGAGCAGGATGCCGCCCTGCCAGCTACGGCCGGCTTGTTCGGCCAGCCGTGCCAGGCCTCGGCCGTCTTTGCCCTGGACGGAAGCGGACTTCTTGATTTCCACGCCCCAAAGGCGGTCGTCTTGTTCGATGACCAGGTCCACTTCGAACTGATCCTTATCGCGGTAATGGGAGAAGCGCAGTTCGTTGTCGACCCAGCCGGCCTGACAGATCAACTGTTGCACGACAAAGCTTTCCAGCACCCCGCCAAAACCGTTTTCGGGCCGGTGCCAGTCGGCGGTTGTCAGGTTGATGAGGGCACAGCCCAGCCCGGAGTCAACGATGTGGATCTTCGGTGCCTTGATCAGGCGCTTGCTCGCGTTGCGGTGCCAGGCAGGCAGCGTGCGAATCAGGAACAGGCGCTCCAATACCGACAGGTAGCGGCCTACGGTGTCGCGCTGCAGGCCGATGTCCTGCGTCAGGTTGCTGATATTGATCAGGCTACCGGTACGCAGGGCGATGAGCTTGAGCAGGCGTAGCAGTTCATCGCTGTCGCGGATGTTGGCGATGTCCTGGACATCGCGCTGGATAATGGCATTCAGGTACTGGCGATACCACTGCCGGGCACGCGGTTCGGTTCGCGTGTTGGGTTCCGGATAGCCACCCCGCACCACGGCTTCGGCGATGCCTGCCACCGGAGGCTGAATGCTGCTGATCGCCGGTTTGAGCTGACCGGTCAGCAGGCTTTCGAGCAGCGAATGGCGGCTATGATGTTTTTCCTGCTCGGAAAGGGGGTTGAGGTAGATCACCTCCATCCGCCCCGCCAGTGACTCCTGTACCCCAGGCAATAGCAACAGGTTGGCCGAGCCGGTGAGGATGAAGCGGCCGGGGCGCCTGTCGTTGTCTACGAAGAGCTTGATGGCCGGGAGCAATTCGGGTGCCCGCTGCACCTCATCGAGGATCACGCGATCAGGCAGACCGGCAACAAAACCCATCGGGTCGTAGCGGGCGGCAGCGAGCAGCGTGGCGTCGTCGAAGGAGATGTAGGGGCGCTCCGGCTGCAGCTGACGGGCCAGCGTGGTCTTGCCTACCTGACGAGGCCCGAGGATGCACACCACTGGGGTATCACCCAGGGCATCCAGCACCTGCTGCTGCAGATATCGCGGGTGGTGTGTAGTGGTCACAGGGGCTACCTGATGGATGCGATGGCTTGATTTCACGCAGTGTAGAGAGCACTGCCCGCCTTCGTCCAATTGCATGATAGAAGCCCGACCAATTGCATGATAGGCCATCGTCCAATTGTATGATTCAGCGCATGCACGGCACGGCATTGGCTTCGCCGGAGCGCTTTTCAAGGGTGGAGAACAATCGGGGACAGACCACGGCATTGAGGCTGCCGAGCGTCATCGCGGGCTCGCCCCTGCAGGTCGTGACTGACCGTTTTTGACCGAAGCGGACATTTAGAGCAGGACATATCATTCTGTCCCCTTTGGCCGGTCACCTTTGGCTTAGCTCATAGCACTATCTTAGCTGTACAGCTAAACAACATTATTTCGCTAAACAAAACGCAAATCCGCAGCCACGCGGACGGCGCCCAGATGCAGACGGTGTCCCTCAAGGATTCGAGATACTGATCGCCAGACCAACACGCCAGCATCGCGAGGGTGAGCGGCGTTAAACGGCCTGCAAGTCCCGTAGCGCTTCGGGATGCTGACTGGCCACCCGCAGCAGCGTCTGCGCCGCCCCGGTGGGTTGCCGCCGTCCTTGCTC
>DATDTH010000357.1:0-3378 GCA_035290985.1 Pseudomonas sp.
GCCCGGAGTCGAGGCGGGAAATGCTCAGCAGCACCTGCCACTGGGCCACGAACCCCGCCGGTGCCGGCGCCAGCACCAGCCGCTGACTGTCCAGGCGCCAGGCCAACTGACGCAACAGTTGCTGATCGATCTCGGCGGCCAGGTTGCCGGCCCAACTGGCCTGGGACGCGGCTATCAGGCTGCCGTCGGCCTGGCGCTGCAACAGCGCCTCGCGCTGCAGGTAATCGGCCACCGACACCGGCCCTAGCAGCACCGCCAGGCCGTCTTCGCGTTGCGGCGCAGCCGCGTCACCGCTGTTCAATTGATAGAGCGGCACGGGCTGGTAGCCCGTGCAGCCGGCCAGCGCCAAGAAGCCGCTCAGCAGCACAACGAGGGATAGGCGAACTTGGGTCATGACTCTCTTCACTGTTTACTGATCTGTTGTCCTGATCGCACGCGGCCGGCCAGCGCCCCAGGGCGCGGTACAGCCAGACCGTCGATCGATACAGCCGCGTATCATCCATTAATACCCTACGCAACTCCAGCCACATAGGCGAACGGCGCCGCGAAAGGCGCGCTGGCTAGCCGGCGACCTCCACCAGCAGGGCGTCGACGCGCTGAAAGCCGCGCGGCAGCTTGTTGCCGCGTCGGCCCCGCTCGCCCTTGTAGTGTTCCAGGTCGTCGGCCTTGAGCGACAGGGTGCGCTTGCCGGCCTGCAACACCAGGGTCGCACCGCTGGGAAGCACGGCCAGGTCGGTCAGGTATTCCTCGCGACTGGCGACCCGCTCGCCAGGGATGCCGATGATCTTGTTGCCCTTGCCCTTGCCCAGTTGCGGCAGGTCGCTGACCTTGAACAGCAGCAGGCGGCCCTCGGTGGTGACCGCCGCCAGCCAGTCCTCCTCGCGCCGGGCCACAGGCCGTGGCGCCATCACCCGAGCGCCGTTCGGCAACGTCAGCAGCGCCTTGCCGGCCTTGTTCTTGGCCTGCAGGTCCTCGCCCTTGACCACGAAGCCGTAACCGGCGTCCGAGGCCACCACATAGAGCGCCTCGTCGTCGGGCAGCAGCACCCACTCGAAGCTCGCCCCCGGCGGCGGCGTCAGCCGACCGGTCAGGGGTTCGCCCTGGCCCCGGGCCGAGGGCAGGGAGTGGGCCGCCAGGGAGTAGCTGCGCCCCGTGGAGTCGATAAAGACCGCGAACTGGTTGGAGCGCCCCGGCGCGCCGGTCTTGTAGCCGTCGCCGGCCTTGTAGGACAGCCCCGTGGCGTCGATCTCGTGGCCCTTGGCGCAGCGCACCCAGCCCTTCTCGGAGATCACCACGGTCACCGGTTCGGTGGGCAGCAGCTCGGTTTCCGAGAGCGCGCGGGCCTCGGCGCGGGCGACTATCGGCGAACGGCGGTCATCGCCATAGGTCTGGGCATCGGCGATCAGCTCGCTGCGCACCAGGTTCTTCAGTTTCTTCTCGCTGCCCAGCAGGGCCTGCAGCTTGGCCTGCTCCTTGGCCAGGGCCTCCTGTTCGCCACGGATCTGCATTTCTTCCAGGCGCGCCAACTGGCGCAACCGGGTTTCCAGGATGTATTCGGCCTGTACGTCGGTCAGGCCGAAGCGCGCCATTAGCACCGCCTTGGGCTGGTCCTCGGTGCGGATGATATGGATCACTTCGTCCAGGTTGAGAAAGGCGATCAAGCGCCCTTCCAGCAGGTGCAGGCGATGCTCGACCTTGTCCAGGCGGAACTGCAGGCGCCGGCGCACGGTGCCGATGCGAAAGGTCAGCCATTCGCCGAGCAGGGTGCGCAGGTTCTTGACCTGGGGCTTGTTGTCCAGGCCGATGATGTTGATATTGACCCGGTAGCTCGACTCCAGCTCGGTGGTGGCGAACAGGTGCTGCATCAACTCGTCCAGGTCGATGCGATTGGAGCGCGGGATGATCACGATGCGGCACGGGTGCTCATGGTCCGACTCGTCGCGCAGGTCGGCGACCATCGGCAGTTTCTTGGCCTGCATCTGCCCGGCGATCTGCTCCAGCACCTTGGCCCCAGAGACCTGGTGCGGCAGCGCGGTGACCACGATGTCGCCGTCCTCGATGCGGTATACGGCGCGCATGCGCACCGAGCCCTTGCCGGTTTCGTAGAGCTTCAGCAGGTCGGCACGGGGGGTGATGATTTCCGCTTCGGTGGGGTAATCCGGGCCCAGCACATGCTCGCAGAGCTGCTCCACCGTGGCGTTCGGCTCGTCCAGCAGGCGCACGCAGGCGCTGGCCACTTCCCGCAGGTTGTGCGGCGGCACATCGGTGGCCATGCCCACGGCGATGCCGGTGGTGCCATTGAGCAGCAGGTTGGGCAGGCGCGCCGGCAGGACCGCCGGCTCGTCCAGGGTGCCGTCGAAGTTCGGTACCCAGTCGGCGGTGCCCTGGCCCAGTTCGGTCAGCAAGACTTCCGAGTAACGCGACAGCCGGGCCTCGGTGTAACGCATGGCGGCGAAGGATTTCGGATCGTCCGGCGCACCCCAGTTGCCCTGGCCGTCGACCAGGGTGTAGCGGTAGCTGAATGGCTGAGCCATCAGCACCATGGCCTCGTAGCAGGCCGAGTCGCCGTGGGGGTGAAACTTGCCGAGCACGTCGCCGACCGTGCGCGCCGACTTCTTGTGCTTCGAATCGGCGTCCAGGCCCAGCTCGCTCATGGCATAGACGATGCGCCGCTGCACGGGCTTGAGGCCGTCGCCGATATGCGGCAGGGCCCGGTCCATGATCACGTACATGGAGTAGTTGAGGTAGGCCTGTTCGGTGAAGTCGGCCAAGGAGCGCCGTTCTACGCCATCCAGGCTGAGGTCAAGGGAATCGCTCATGCTGTTCTCACGGGGTCTGGCGCAGCACCAAGGTGCCGTCGCGCTGGGTGAAGTCGAGTTGTTTCAGGGCGCTCATGCCCAGCAGCACCTCATCGCCGTCCATGTCGGGCACTATCAGGGCCGCCACCTGCTCCAGGCCGATCGCCCCCAGTTGCAGGTGCCGCAGCCGGGTGCGGTAGGCGGTGGCACGGCCATTGGCCGTGCTGATGCTGATGGGCGCGCCGGCTTTCAGGCCCAGGCGCTTGGCCAGGGCTTTGGGGATCGCCACGTCGGTGGCGCCGGTGTCCAGCAAAAAGGTCACGGTCTGGCCGTCGATCTGGCCATCGAGCAGGTAATGGCCCTGGTGGTTGCTGGCCAGGCGCACCTCGATGAAACCCTCGCCGCGCAGCGACTCGGGGGCCTGATTGGGGTTGTGCCGCGCCTGCTCCCAGCGCCCGAAATAGACGGTCGCCAGGGCCAGGGCGGCGCCCCAGGCCAGGATCCAGAACAGCCGTCCGGCGCGCTGTCCCGGCGCGGCGCCGCTCATGGCTGGGCGCTCCAGCCGCCCGTGGGCGCCGCC
>DATDTH010000358.1:0-3469 GCA_035290985.1 Pseudomonas sp.
CATCGACGCCGTGGACCGCTTCCAGAAGGGCCCGACCGGCCACGCGCTGCTCAACTCCCTCGCGGCGAAAGGCTATACGGGGCTGGCCTTCTGGCACAACGGCATGAAGCAACTCTCGGCCACCCGGCCCCTGTACCTGCCCGCGGATGCCGCCGGTCTGAGCTTTCGCATCCAGTCGTCCACTGTGCTGGACGCGCAGTTCAAGCAACTCGGCGCCACCGCGGTGAAGATGCCCTTTGCCGAAGTCTTCCAGGCCCTGCGCAGCGGCCGGGTGCAGGGCGCCGAGAATCCCTGGTCGAATATCCTCAGCCAGAAACTCGACAGCGTGCAGCCCTTTATCACCGAAACCAACCATGGTGCGCTGGACTACATGCTGGTGAGCAATGCCCGCTTCTGGTACTCCATCCCCCATGGAACCCGCGCCCAACTGGAAGGCATCATCGACGAAGTGACCTTCGCCGTGAACCAGGACGCCGAAGCGCAGAACGCCGCAGACCGGGCCAAACTGCTCGCCGCGGGCGGCAGCCGACTGATCAGCCTGACCGACGCCCAACGCCAGGCCTGGCGCGACGCCATGCAGCCGGTATGGCAGCAGTTCGAGGAGGCGATCGGCAAGGATATGCTCAGGGCCGCCCAGATGGCCAACCGCAAGCGCTAATAGCCGAGAGGCGATCGCCCTCCCGGCGCAACGCCGAGGGGGGCCATTTCGAAGCCCGGATAAGCCTTGGCGCAATCCGGGGCAGCGGCTTCCCAGGTTGACCGAACGCTCTGGCTACCCGCCTTCGCGGACCATGACGAGTGAATGGCTCTTCGTGGTTAGCCGCGCCCGCCCCCGAGGTGCCTCGGACGCACCTGGATTCCCGACTAATTGCCCATGCCAGCGCTGCGCTCCGTTCTAGAGCCGCCGCGTCAAGCTAACCAGCCCTGCATTTTTGCAACCGGTGTTTGCAACATCGGAAAGGGCACTGTCACGTTTTCTTCAAGCCGCCTCGTTCATATTAGCGCCCAGCCCACGCGACCCCGGACCATCAGGCCAGGCGTGCGGCCGCCAACCATTCCAATAACAGGCACAGGAGTACAGCGGTGCATCGTCACATTAGTGTTTCAAAACGAGCGGTATGGCTCACCGGCGGATTGTTGATGCTCTGCCTCATGTCCCAGGGCCACGCCGGCCAGGTCGGGGCCCCCCTTTCGGATAACGCGGCAGAACGCCTGACCTCGAACACCTCATTCGATATCCGCGCGCAATTCCAGGGCAAGCTCGCCGCCCCGATCAACTACAGCCACG
Organism: Pseudomonas sp.; assembly: GCA_035290985.1. Taxonomy (GTDB): domain Bacteria; phylum Pseudomonadota; class Gammaproteobacteria; order Pseudomonadales; family Pseudomonadaceae; genus Aquipseudomonas. The sequence goes on from DATDTH010000358.1 coordinate 1,289, forward strand.
AGCCGCTGCCCCAGGCGCCGGTCATTCGCTCGAACCCGACAACCCGGGAACTCCAGCTCGAATTGCGCGCCACCTACGCCAGCCGCAGCTTCACGACTTTTCGCAACGGCCAGGCCGTCACCGAACAGCTCTATCTGCGTAGCTACAACGGCCAGCCCGTCGGCCCGACCCTGGTGGCCCGGCCCGGCGACACCCTGAAAATCCGCCTGGTCAACGATCTGCCGCCGGATATCTCGATGCCACACTGCGACGAGCATGGCGTCTGCAACCACAATTTCCCGCACCACTTCAACACCACCAACCTGCATACCCACGGGCTGCATGTCGACCCGAACGGCAAGAGCGACAACGTGTTTATCCGCGTCGCCAATGGCGAGGCCTTCGATTACGAGATCAAGATCCCCGCCGATCACCCGGCCGGTACCTTCTGGTATCACGCCCATATGCACGGCTCGAGCTCGGTCCAGGTCGGCAGCGGCATGGCCGGAGCCTTGATAGTCGAAGGCGACTATGACCGCACGCCGCGCCTGAAGAACGCGGACCAGCGCACCATCCTGCTCCAGGAAATCGCCTTCGCCCAGGACGGGCGCATCGAAAACAACGACACCTATGCCCCCACGGCCTGGACCGACCAGGCGGCCCAGCGCGGCTGGCACATTTCACTCAACGGCAAGGTGATGCCGGAAATCCGCCTGCAGCCGGGCGAAGTCGAATTGTGGCGCCTGGTCCATGGTGGCGTGCGCAAGTTGCTCAACCTGCGCCTGGTCGCGGCCTGCGCCAGCGGGCCGACTGTGCCCCTGGTGCAACTGGCGGCCGATGGTATTCCTTTTAGCAGCAAGCGCCTGGCGGCGGACCGCGGCGTATTTCTCGCCCCTGGTTACCGCAGCGATGTCGCGGTGCGAGCGACCCAGCCTGGCCTCTATTACCTGGTCGACAGCGAGAGCCCGACCGCCGCCCTCCAACTACCACCAAACTATTGCGATCGTCAGCGCGGCGATGCCCCCCTGGTCCTCGATGGGCATGCCCAGAACATTCTGGCCCGCGTGGTGGTGAGCGGTTTCCCGCGGCCCATGGCCTATCCCAGCAATGCCCAGCTAGCCCGACTCAATCGCCCCGCCCCCATCGCCGACCATGAACTGGCCGCGCAGCCGCAGTACGTCAGGTTCGATATCGACATCAGCCGCGACCCCTGGGTGGGCCTGATCAACGGCAAGGCCTACGATCCCGAGCAGCCACGCATGCTCAAGCTGGGCGAGGCGCAGACCTGGTACATCTCCTCGGTCTTCTCCCATCACCCCTTCCATATCCATGTCAATCCGTTCGAGATCATCCAGCGCGACGCCAGCGGCAACATAGTCGATCGCTACTGGAAGGACACGATCAACACCCCCGAGATTGATCCGAACGACGAAGCCGGCAGCACCATCGAGGCCCGGATGCGCTACCGCGACTTCTCCGGCGCCTTCGTCAGCCACTGCCACATTCTCGACCACGAGGATCACGGCATGATGGAGAAAGTCGTCATTCAGCCCTGAGGCCCGCCCCCATTCACCCCCCCTGGGCCGCCGTGGCGGCACCGGGTCTGTTCATCCTGAAGGAGGACATCATGTCCATGGATACCGCAGTTGCTCCCCATGCAAAAGGATCATCGGCTTGCGTCAAGGAAGACATCACCCAGCATGAAATCGCCGCATTGAAGACCCGCTTCAACCTGGCCGATGCCCATACCCACCAGAAGCAGAGCCGCAGTCAGCGCTGCATAGTCGAGAGCCTGCCGAGCCTCTGGTATAAGGCCGAGAACCAGACCCAGTACCAGAGCGAGCAGGAATTCATCGAGGCCTTTTACAGCTTCCACGGCCAACACCGGGCCTTGCAACGCAAGGACCAGATCTACCTGGTGTATGCCGCCTCGATCGGCATGCACATCACCGCCACCTACCTGAAGAAGCACAACCTGCGGGTCGGCCTGATCGAGCCCTGCTTCGACAACCTGCACGACCTGATGAAACACATGCAGGTGCCCATGTCGCCCCTGAGCGAGCTGCTGTTTCGCGACCACTCGGCCATCTACGGCAACCTGGTGGAGCATGCCAGCGACCTGGATGCCATAGTCCTGGTTGACCCGAACAACCCCACCGGCTTCAGCCTGTTTTCCCCGGGACCGGAAGCGTTCATGGAGGT
>DATDTH010000359.1:0-2200 GCA_035290985.1 Pseudomonas sp.
AGGCCTCCAGCAATTGAGCCACGCCATCGGGCTGGACATCGCCGAAGGTCTGGTCGTCGATCATCAGGGCCGTGGCCTTGTCGCAGTTGCCCAGGCAGCAGACCGGCAGCAGGGTGAAGCGGCCGTCCGCGGTGGTGCCGCCCAGGCCGATGCCCAGTTGCCGCTGCAGGCTGGCGACCACCGACTCGTGGCCGCCTATGTAGCAGACCATGCTGTCGCAGACGCGGATGATGTGCCGGCCCACGGGCTGGCGGAAGATCTGGCTGTAGAAGGTGGCGACCCCTTCGACGTCGCTGGCCGGAATGCCGATCAGCTCGCCGATGGCGGCGATGGCGCCGTCGGGCACCCAGCCACGGGCTTTCTGGACGATCTTCAGCGCCTCGATGGAGGCGGCGCGGGAGTCTTCGTAGTGGTGCAGCTCATGCTCGATGGCCGCGCGCTCGGGGTCGCTCAGGACAAAACGGTCGGTTTGAATCAGCGTCATATCAGCGGTCCACGTCGGCCATAACGAAATCGATACTGCCCAGGTAGGCAATCAGGTCCGCCACCATGCTGCCGCGGATCACCGAAGGGATCTGCTGCAGGTGCGGGAAGCTGGGGGTGCGTATCCGGGTGCGGTAGCTCATGGTGCCGCCGTCGCTCGTCAGGTAATAACTGTTGATGCCCTTGGTCGCCTCGATCATCTGGAAGGCTTCGTTGGCCGGCATGACCGGGCCCCAGGAAACCTGCAGGAAGTGGGTGATCAGGGTCTCGATGTGCTGCAGGGTGCGTTCCTTGGGCGGCGGCGTGGTCAGCGGGTGATCCGCCTTGTACGGGCCTTCCGGCATGTTGCGCAGGCACTGGTCTATGATCTTGATGCTCTGGCGCATTTCCTCGACGCGCACGATGCAACGGTCATAGGCATCGCCATTGACCGCCAGCGGCACTTCGAATTCGAAGTTCTCGTAGCCCGAATACGGCCGCGCCTTGCGCAGGTCGAAGTCCAGGCCGGTGGAGCGCAGGCCGGCACCGGTGACGCCCCATTCCAGGGCTTCCTTGGTGTTGTACTGGGCTACGCCCTTGGTGCGGCCGATCAGGATGCTGTTCTTCAGCGCGGCCTTCTCGTATTCGTCCAGGCGCTTGGGCAGCCAGTCGACGAAATCCTTGACCAGCTTTTCCCAGCCGCGGGGCAGGTCGTGGGCGACGCCGCCGATGCGGTACCAGGCCGGGTGCAGGCGGAAGCCGGTGATGGCTTCGATCACCGTGTAGGCGCGCTGGCGGTCGGTGAAGGTGAAGAACACCGGCGTCATGGCGCCGACGTCCTGGATGTAGGTGCCGAGGAACAGCAGGTGGCTGGTGATGCGGAAGAATTCGGCCAGCATGACGCGGATCACGTCGACCTTCTGCGGGACCTTGATCCCGGCCAGTTTTTCCACGGCCAGCACGTAGGGCAGGTTGTTCATCACCCCGCCCAGGTAGTCGATGCGGTCGGTATAGGGGATGAAGCTGTGCCAGGACTGGCGCTCGGCCATTTTCTCGGCGCCCCGGTGGTGGTAACCGACTTCCGGCACGCAGTCGACGATTTCTTCGCCGTCCAGTTGCAGGACGATGCGGAACGCGCCGTGGGCGGAGGGGTGGTTCGGGCCGAGGTTGAGGAACATGTAATCCTCGTTCGGGCCCTGGCGCTTCATGCCCCAGTCTTCCGGCTTGAAGCGCGCGGCTTCCTCTTCCAGGTTCTGCTTGGCGACCGACAGGCTGAAGGGGTCGAACTCGGTGGCGCGGGCCGGGTAGTCCTTGCGCAGCGGGTGACCTTCCCAGGTCGGCGGCATCATGATGCGGGTCAGGTGCGGGTGACCGACGAAGGTGATGCCGTACAGGTCCCAGACCTCGCGTTCGTACCAGTTGGCATTGGGCCAGATGGCAGTGCAGGTCGGCAGATTGAGGTCGCTCTCGGACAAGGCGACCTTGATCATCACGTCACTGTTACGCTCGATCGACAACAGGTGGTAGAACACGCTGAAGTCGGCCCCCGGCAAGCCGCGGCGCTGGGTGCGCAGGCGCTCGTCCATGCCGTGCAGGTCGTAGAGCATCACGTAGGGCTTGGGCAGCTGACGCAGGAAGGTCAGCACCTCGATCAGCCGCTCGCGTGGCACCCAGAGCACCGGCATGCCGGTACGGGTCGACTGGACGGTGAAGGTCTCTGCGCCGAAACGCGAATTCA
>DATDTH010000360.1:0-3438 GCA_035290985.1 Pseudomonas sp.
CGACCAGCAGGCCGCCGCTGCCGGCGGCATCGCTACGCACGGCCGCATGGGTGTCGGGCTCCGCCGGTGCGGCGTCGCAGATGCCCAGGCGCTCGCTACTCGGTTGCAGGCGCTCGCGCAGCAGGCCGTAGCCGGGTAGGCCGAGATCCAGGTTCAAACGCTTCTTGCCCCGCTGCCAGCGCCAGGCGCAGAAGAGCGCCAACAACAAGCGCGGCAGCAGGCCATAGACCAGCAGCGCGCCGACCAGCCAGCCGGCCCAGCTCAGGCGCGCGGCTTCGCCGGCCAGGGCGCGCTCGCCGCTGGCGCGGATCAGCTCGGCGTCCGGCAGGCTGAAACCGAGCAGCGCCGGCAGCGCGCCCAGGGCCTGGGTGAGGGCGATAAAGGTCTCGCCACCGAGAATGGTGCTTTCCCAGACGAAGCCATAACGGCGGGTGGCGAGCAGGACCAGCAGGGTCAGGCACGCCGAGAGCAGCGCCAGCAGCCAGAGACCATGCACCAGCAGGCCCAGGGCCCAGCGGCCGAGATGGCGGCGCTGCACCAGCACCAGCAGGGCCGGGGCGACCTGGGCCGCCAGGGCATCGCGGGCGAGCTTGGCGCTCAGCCACAACCACAGCTGCGCCAGGGGGCCGGCGCTGTCGCGCGCGAGCAGCAGGCCGAGAAACCAGCCGAGCAATAACGCCAGGTCGAGGCCGAGCAGGCTGCCCAGGGCCCAGAACAGATTGACCGGCCGCTGGCCGTCGCCCAGGGCGGCGAAGGCCAGTCCGGCGCCCGTCAGCAGGGCCAGCAGCAACAGGCCGGCCAGGGCCAGTCGCGCGCCCTGCAGCCAATGGCGCAACGCGGCGAGCTGGCCGTCGCGTTCGGCCAGCAGCAGGGCACGGCTCTGGATGCGTTCGGCCAGGTCGCCGCCCAGGGCCTGGGCACGGCGGTTGGCTTCGCGGTCTTCCAGCGGGCCGGCCTGTTCTTCGCGCAGGCGGATGGCTTCGCTCAGCCAGAGGCGCTCGAGGCGGGAGAGGGGAGGGGAAACAGCGGTCACGCGGCGTCTCGCAGATCGGGTCAGGGCTGAGCATAACCCCCCGAGGCCGCGTTGGGAAAAGCCCGTGTGGCCGCAGAGGCGAAACCCAGCCGCCGATGCATGCGCGGCTGGGTGTCGGCAACGCAGGTAGTTTTTCAACAGCCTGCTAAGGGGTTGCGCGCAGACGCACGGCTATATCCGGCTGGTCGATAAACAGACCATCGATGCCGGTATCGAGGAACAGCTGGATTTCCGCGGCGCTGTCGCCGCGCGCCTGGGGATCGTCACCGTTGCGCAGGTTGCTCGGCAGAAAGTTGTTCTCCCCACGGAAGGTATAGGGGTGCACCTTGAGCCCGGCGGCATGGGCCAGGGCGACGAAGTCGGTGGCGTTGGCCGCCTCGAGCTTGCCATGGGCATCCCGGGGGATGATGTAGCTTTTCTCCGGGCCCACGCCGGCCGCATAGCGGGCGATCTCCTGCAATCCGGCCGGGGTGGCCATCTGCGCATAGCTCAGGCCACTGCCCAGCACCTGCTGGTCATAGGGCTGGCCGGCGCCGAACAGCTGGACCAGGCGAATCGAGGTGAGGCGGCTGAGGGCCTTCAGGTTCTCCACTTCGAAGGACTGGATATAGACCGGCGCCCTGCGGTTGAGGTAACCGTTGCGGGTCAGGGTGCGCAACAGGGGTTTCTCCAGGGCCAGACCCAGCCGCTGGAAGTGGGTCGGGTGTTTAGTCTCCGGGTAGAGGCCGATGCTGCGCTGCTGGCTCAGCTGCAGGCTTTTCACCAGGTCGATGATTTCCTGCAGGGTCGGTATTTCGAAGGCGTCGTCCAGGCGTGCATTGCCGGGGCGAATCGCCGGGATGCGTTCGATGGCCCGCAGGGTCTTGAGTTCGGCCAGGCTGAAGTCCTCGCTGAACCAGCCGCTCAGGCTGACCCCATCCACCATTTGGCTGCGCTTGCGCGCGGCGAACTCGGGGTGCCGCGAAACATCGGTGGTCAGCCCCAGTTCGTTGTCATGGCGGGCGACCAGATGGCCATCCTGGCTCATCACCAGGTCCGGTTCGATGTAGTCGGCACCCTGCAGGATGGCCAGGGCATAGGCCGCCAGGGTGTGTTCCGGGACATAGCCACTGGCGCCACGGTGGGCGATGATCAGCGGCCGCGTCTCTCTTCGGGTGTTGTCCGCGTGCAGCTGCGGTTGCTGTTCGGCCCAGTGGATGGCGGCCTGCACCTGGGCGTTCTGACTCGCGACCGCGACCGGCGTGGCGAACAGCGGCCACAGGCTGACGCAGAGCAGCCAGCCGGCTAACGGGCGGTGGGGGCGGTGGGACATGGAAACTACCTCCTTGCTGAGTCGGGGGAGGTTCCAGCCTGAACCCTGGAAGGTGACGGTTAGACGAGTCCCGGTTGCCAGGGCGTGACGCTTGCATGACAAGGCCGGGGTTTGTGAGCGCTTTGGCAGCCATTCGGTCGGCTGCGAGGGGGCGGGCGCTCTGCTATGCTCGCCGCCATGAAAAAAACACTGCCTCTCTGCCTGATCGCCGCCCTCGCCGACAACCGTGTGATCGGCCGCGACAACCAACTGCCCTGGCGCCTGCCAGCGGACCTCAAGCACTTCAAGGCGCTGACCCTGGGCAAGCCGATCATCATGGGCCGCAAGACCTGGGACTCCCTGGGCCGGCCGCTGCCCGGTCGGCTCAATCTGGTGGTCAGTCGCCAGCCAGACCTGGTCCTGGAAGGCGCCGAGGTCTTTCCCTCCCTGGCGGCGGCCCTGGTCCGCGCCCAGGCCTGGGCCGAGCAGGAGGACGCCGAGGAGCTGATGCTGATCGGCGGCGCCCAGCTCTACGAGCAGGGCCTGGTTGCCGCCGACCGCCTGTACCTGACCCGGGTCGGCCTCAGTCCCGAGGGCGATGCCTTCTTCCCGGCGGTGAGCGAGGCCTACTGGCGCCTGGCTTCCAGCATTGAGCACCAAGCCGGCGACGACACCCCGGCCTATGCCTTCGAGGTCTGGGAGCGGAGGTAGGCTTCGGACCGAGCTCTCCCGGATGCGCGGGGGTAGCCATTAGCGCTGCTAGTAGGGTGCGCCGCGCGCACCGGGGGCATAGTCGGGCAATAGGTCGAGGCCTATCCGAGAAAATGCGTCAGCGGTCGGCATCCCCGCGCGGCGTATTCGCCCCGCACCTTCTTACTGAGTAAATTTACTCAGTAAGTTAAATCGTTAATCCGTCTGCAACTGGACGCTCGTCTAACCCGCGAAAAGCGCTTCGATGAAGCTCGCAGTCCGCCGCCTAGGTGGGGCCGTGTCGAGGCCGGGCTTTATCTGGCGGATTGGGGGGCGGGGAGAAACATTGGTGCCGAGTAACCTTACCCCTGCTGGGTTTCGCCGATAAGCCGTCGGGTTAACAAAACGTAACCCGACCTACGAA
>DATDTH010000361.1:0-3930 GCA_035290985.1 Pseudomonas sp.
GCTGCGGGCGCAGGGTGCCGGCGTTGAACAGGGTCGGCGTCGAGGCCATGTAGTCGAAGGACGACAACAGGTTGTAGAACTCGATGGCGCGTTCTTCACGGTTCTGCTCTTCGATCGCCAGGCCCATGGCCACGCGCATGAAGAACACCTGGGGCAGCTCGAAGCGGATGCCGTCCTTGTGGATGAAGTAGCGGTCGTAGAGGGTCTGCAGGCCCAGGTAGGTGAACTGCTGGTCGCGCTCGTGGTTGATCGCCCTGCCCAGTCGCTCCAGGTCGTAGGTTTTCAGCACGGGGTTGAGCAGTTCGAACTCGATGCCTTTCTCGATGTAGGCCGGCAGCGCCTTGGCGTACAGGTCGACCATCTCGTGGTGGGTGGCGCTGGTGGCGACGCCGAGGAAACCCAGGCCTTCGGCGCGGATGTTGTCCATCAGCAGGCGCGCGGTGACGTAGGAGTAGTTCGGCTCGCGCTCGACCAGGGTGCGGGCGGTCATCACCAGGGCGGTGTTGACGTCGCTCTGGGCCACGCCGTCGTAGAGGTTCTTCAGGGTTTCTTTCTGAATCAGCGCGCCGTCGACTTCGGCCAGGCCTTCGCAGGCCTCGGTGACTATGGTGTTCAGGCGACCCATGTCCAGGGGCGCCAGGCTGCCGTCGGCGTGGGTGACGCGGATGCTCGGGTGCGGCTGGGCCGGCTCGTTGCTGCTGCGGGTGGCGCGGTCCTTGGCCCGGGAGTCGCGGTAGATCACGTAGTCGCGGGCGACTTTCTGCTCGCCGGCGCGCATCAGGGCCAGTTCGACCTGGTCCTGGATTTCTTCGATATGGATGGTGCCGCCGGAGGGCATGCGGCGCTTGAAGGTGGCGCTAACCTGTTCGGTCAGGCGGGCCACGGTGTCATGGATACGCGACGAGGCGGCGGCGGTGCCACCTTCCACAGCGAGGAACGCCTTGGTGATGGCGACGGTGATCTTGTCGTCGGTATAGGGCACCACGGTGCCGTTCCGTTTGATCACGCGCAGCTGGCCCGGTGCGGTAGCGGCCAGATCCTGGGTCGAATCCTGGGCCTGGGGCGCGGTGGCCGGCGAATTCTCGCGGGTGGTGTCGGTCTGCATGAAGCTCTCCGTGGTCTCTATAATTTTGTTGGACACTCGAGGCCGGCGCCGTTCCTTGCGAATCACCATAGACCGGCCCGAAGGCGGTGCCTAAGGCGACGGGCGATACAGCAAGGAAAGGGCGGGACTCAAGTGGTTCCGGGTTAAAACAGGGGGTCAGGCCCCAAGGGCCTTACCACAACACCTAGTGTCTGCACACACGCATGGGCAGCACTTGAATCTTGCCTTGGATCAGGTTTTGTGATCACTGGCGAAACCTGCCGATTACAGGGCGGGCCTTGTTAAAAAAGAGCTCTCGAAGCGCAAAAACGCCTTGCGAAAACGCGCCGGCCTATGCTTTCGATTTTGTTGCTTGGATGGGCGAAAACCCAAGATGTAGATGTTTTTCGATCTGGGGGCACAAGATAGTGCGGCATTAGGCCTATTGCAAGGCGAGGCCAAACGGCTGCCTGTGGATAAACCTGTGGGTTACCATTGGGTAACTTCATGCAAGCCGCATGGCTGCTGGGGTCGCCGGGGTTGGACCATTGGTCGCGGCTTTTTTCCCCTTTGACAGGGCCGTTTAAAGATGTTGAGGGGTTCACATGCCACCACTACATCTTGTGGTTTGCTAGCATTTTGGCATGCACTGTGCAGAACGCCGGCCGTTGATACAATGCGCCCCCATCGCGCCATTGCCGCGTCGGGTTTTGAGGGGAAGAGTGGTGAATCTGGAAGCCTGGCAAATCCTGATAGTCGAAGACGATGAACGCCTGGCCGAGCTGACCCGGGAGTACCTCGAGGGCAACGGCCTGCGGGTGGCGATCGAGTCCGATGGTGCCTGCGCGGCGGCGCGCATCATCAAGGAGCAACCGGCGCTGGTGGTGCTCGACCTGATGCTGCCGGGCGAGGACGGCCTGTCCATCTGTCGAAAAGTTCGCGGCGCCTACGACGGACCTATCCTGATGCTGACCGCGCGCACCGACGACATGGACCAGGTGCTCGGCCTGGAAATGGGCGCCGACGACTACGTCTGCAAGCCGGTGCGCCCGCGCGTGCTGCTGGCCCGCATTCGGGCCCTGCTGCGCCGCAGCGCGGGGCTCGAGAGCACCACCGAGACGCCGCGGCGCCTGGAATTCGGTGCCCTGGTAATCGACAGCGCGATGCGCGAGGCCTGGCTGCGCGAGCAGAGCATCGAGCTGACCAGCGCCGAATTCGACCTGCTCTGGCTGCTGGCGGCCAACGCCGGACGCATCCTGTCCCGCGAGGAAATCTTCACCGCCCTGCGGGGTATCGAATACGATGGTCAGGATCGATCCATCGACGTGCGCATCTCGCGCATACGTCCCAAAATCGGCGATGACCCGGTGCACCCACGGCTGATCAAGACGGTGCGTAGTAAGGGCTATCTTTTTGTCCGCGAGGCCGCGGAAGGACTGACGTAAGCCCGGAGTCCCATGTACCCCACCTTTACCACGCCGCGTTTCATCCTGCGGGAAATCCAGTCGCGGGATGTCGACGCGACTTATAAAGGCCTGCTCGATCCCCGCTTCATGGCGCACTGCGGATTGAGCGATGCCGCCCTGGATTCGACCCAGTTGCAGATGGACTGGCACTGCGAGCTGGAGGAGGAGCAGCAGGGGCTGTGGTGGGGCATCTGCCGGCCCGAGGCCCCGGACGATCTGATCGGCGCCTGCGGATTCAACGAGTGGCGACTGCCGCACCACTGCATCGAGTTGGGTTACTGGTTGATGCCCGAGTTCTGGAATCGGGGGGTGATGGAGGAGTGCCTGGTGCCGATCATCGAGCGCAGCTTCGGCGCGATGGCGGTGCACCGGGTCGAGGCGGTGGTCGAAGCGGGCAATGCGGCCAGCTGCCGGGTGCTGGAGCGGCTCGGTTTCGTCCATGAAGGCACGCGCCGCGAATGCCGGCTGAGGAGGGGGCGGTACTCGAGCCTGGAATGCTACGGTCTGTTGCGCAAGGAGTGGCGCCCATGAACTCGATCTTCCTGCGCATTTATGGCGGCTTGTTGAATCGGTGCTGCTGCGAATGAACTCAATATTTCTGCGCATTTATGGCGGCATGCTGGCGGTGCTGGTGCTGGTGGCGCTGCTCGGGGTCGGTGCCCTGCACCTGTCCAACCAGGTGCGCGCGGACGATTACCGCGAGCGCCTGGCCACCGGCACCTTCCGCCTGATGGCGGACAACCTGCAACCCATGACGCCGCTGGAGCGCCGCCGCATGCTGGCGCTCTGGACGCGCCTGCTCGGCGTGCCCCTGGCCGTGCGCGCCCTGGCCGATGAACAGCTGGACGGCGGGGTGCGCAACCGCCTGCTGCGCGGCCAGGTGCTGGTGATCAAGACCGGTCCCCATGCGGCCAAGGTGTTCAGCCTGGTCAATGCGGACGAACAACTGGTGCTGGTCGCCGAGGTGGAACAGGTCAGCGAACAGCTGGCGCGCGCCACGGTGTATCTGCTGATCGACGAGCTGATACGTCACCCGGTGGACGAGCAGCCGGCGCGGTTGGCGGAGTTGAAGGCGAGCAAGCGCTTCGGTTTCGACCTGCACCTGGTCACCCTGGCCGAGGCCAACCTCGACGCCGACCAGCAGCGGCGGATCACCGAGAGCGATACGGTGATGGCGTTGGGCAAGGGCGGCGATTCGATCCATGTGTTCGCCGGTATCGCCAACACCCCCTGGGTGCTGGAAATCGGCCCCCTGTACCAGATGAACCCCTATCCGCCGCAATTGCTGGTGCTGATCGGTATTCTCGGCCTGAGCCTGATCGGCCTGGTCGTGTACCTGCTGGTGCGCCAGTTGGAGCGCCGCTTGCGTGGCCTGGAGGG
>DATDTH010000362.1:0-6263 GCA_035290985.1 Pseudomonas sp.
CAAACACCACCGGAGTCACGCCGTTGCGCGCCAGCACGTCGGCACAACCGAGGCCCGCCGGGCCGGCACCGATGATGGCGACGCGCTTGCCGGTCAACTTGACCTTGGACATGTCCGGGCGCCAGCCCATGGCGAAGGCGGTGTCGGTGATGTACTTCTCCACCGAGCCGATGGTCACCGCGCCGAAGCCGTCGTTCAGGGTGCAGGCCCCTTCGCACAGGCGGTCCTGGGGGCAGACCCGGCCGCAGACTTCCGGCAGGGTGTTGGTCTGGTGGGCCAGTTCGGCGGCGGCCAGGATATTGCCTTCCGAGACCAGCTTGAGCCAGTTCGGAATGTAGTTGTGCACCGGGCACTTCCATTCGCAATACGGGTTGCCGCAACCCAGGCAGCGGTGCGCCTGGTCGGCGGCCTGGGCCGGCTTGAACGGCTCGTAGATCTCGACGAATTCCTTCTTGCGCTGACGCAGGAGCTTCTTCTTCGGATCCTTGCGCCCGACCTCGATAAACTGGAAGTCGTTATTCAGACGCTCAGTCATTTGCAAAACCTCTTAACAGCAGCGGCGAGCCATAAGCTTCGAGCCGCAAGACACATCGGGTAAGTCTGCAAGCCCCACGCCACGTGGCGCGGGAAGCTTGCAGCTTGAAGCTTGCAGCTGCTTCTATTGCGGATTGGCCCGGGTGCTGGACAGCAAGGACCCGAGGCTGGCGGCCTTGGGTTTGACCAGCCAGAACTTGCGCAGGTAGTCGTCCAGGTTTTCCAGCAGATGACGGCCCCAGTCGCTGGCGGTCTCGGTCACATACTCGGTCAGCACGCGTTCCAGGTGGCTGCGGTAGGCCTCCATGGACTCGTTGTTGATCCGCTGGATCTCCACCAGTTCGTGGTTGACCCGGTCGACGAAGCTGTTGTCCTGGTCCAGCACGTAGGCGAAACCGCCGGTCATGCCCGAACCGAAGTTATAGCCGGTCTTGCCCAGCACGCAGACGAAACCGCCGGTCATGTACTCGCAGCAGTGATCACCGGTGCCCTCGACCACTGTGTGGGCGCCGGAGTTGCGCACCGCGAAGCGCTCGCCCGCGGTGCCCACGGCGAACAGCTTGCCGCCGGTGGCGCCATACAGGCAGGTGTTGCCGATGATGGCGCTGTCCTGGGTCTTGAACGGGCTGCCCACGGGCGGAACTATGACCAGCTTGCCGCCGGTCATGCCCTTGCCGACGTAGTCGTTGGCGTCGCCTTCCAGGTACAGGTTCAGGCCACCGGCGTTCCACACCCCGAAGCTCTGCCCGGCCGTGCCCTTGAAGCGGAAGGTAACGGGCGCCTTGGCCATGCCCTGGTTGCCGTGGGCCCGGGCGATTTCGCCGGATACACGGTCACCGATGGAACGGTCGCAGTTGCAGATATCCAGGGCGAACTCGCCACCGCTCTTGGCGGCGATGGCCGCGCCGGACAGCTCGACCATCTTCTCCGCCAGCAGGCCCTGGTCGAACGGCGGGTTGCGCTCGACCCCGCAGAACTGCGGCTTGTCGGCCGGAATATGGTCGCTGCCCAGCAACGGGGTCAGGTCCAGGTGACGCTGCTTATCGGTCTCGCCGGGCAGCATCTCCAGCAGGTCGGTGCGACCGATCAGTTGCTCCAGGCTGGCGACGCCGAGCTTGGCCAGCCACTCGCGGGTCTCTTCGGCGACGAAGGTGAAGAAGTTCATCACCATCTCCACCGTGCCGATGAAGTGGTCCTTGCGCAGCTTGTCGTTCTGGGTGGCCACGCCTGTGGCGCAGTTGTTCAGATGACAGATGCGCAGGTACTTGCAGCCCAGGGCGATCATCGGTGCCGTGCCGAAGCCGAAGCTCTCGGCGCCGAGTATGGCCGCCTTGACCACGTCGAGGCCGGTCTTCAGGCCGCCGTCGGTCTGCACCCGGACCTTGCCGCGCAGGTCGTTGCCGCGCAGGGTCTGGTGGGTCTCGGCCAGGCCGAGTTCCCAGGGTGCGCCGGCGTACTTGATCGAGCTCAAGGGCGAGGCCCCGGTGCCACCGTCGTAACCGGAGATGGTGATAAGGTCGGCATAGGCCTTGGCCACACCGGCGGCGATGGTGCCGACGCCGGCTTCCGCCACCAGCTTGACCGAGACCAGGGCCTTGGGATTGACCTGCTTGAGGTCGAAAATCAGCTGCGACAGGTCTTCGATCGAGTAGATGTCATGGTGCGGCGGCGGCGAGATCAGGGTCACGCCGGGCACGGCATAGCGCAGCCGGGCGATCAGGCCGTTGACCTTGCCGCCGGGCAATTGCCCGCCTTCGCCGGGCTTGGCGCCCTGGGCCACCTTGATCTGCAGCACTTCGGCGTTGACCAGGTACTCCGGGGTCACGCCGAAACGGCCGGTGGCCACCTGCTTGATCTTCGAGCTCTTCAGCGTGCCGTAACGGGCCGGGTCTTCGCCGCCCTCACCGGAGTTGGAGCGAGCGCCCAGACGGTTCATGGCCTCGGCTATGGCTTCGTGGGCTTCCGGCGACAGGGCGCCGAGGGAGATCCCGGCCGAGTCGAAGCGCTTGAGGATGGCCTCCAGCGGCTCGACCTGGTCCAGGGCCAGCGGCTGCTCGGCCAGTTTCAACTGCAGTAGGTCGCGGAGCATGGATGCCGGACGGGTATCCACCAGCGTGGTGTATTCCTTGAAGGTCGCGTAGCTGCCTTGCTGCACGGCCGCCTGCAGGGTGTTCACCACATCCGGGTTGTAGGCGTGGTATTCGCCGCCATAGACGAACTTGAGCAGGCCACCTTGCTGGATCGGCTTGCGGTTGTTCCAGGCTTCCTGGGCCAGCAACTTCTGCTCGGCTTCGATATCGACGAAGCGCGCGCCCTTGAGCCGGTTGGCCACGCCACGGAAGCACAGTTCGACCACATCGTCGGCCAGGCCGACGGCTTCGAACAGCTGGGCGCCGCGGTAGGAGGCGACCGTGGAGATGCCCATCTTCGAGAGAATCTTCAGCAGGCCCTTGGAAATGCCCTTGCGGTAGTGCTTGAACACCTCGTAGAGGTCGCCCAGCACCTCGCCGGTGCGGATCAGGTCGCCCAGCACTTCGTAGGCCAGGAACGGATAGATCGCCGAGGCGCCGAAGCCGAGCAGCACGGCATAGTGATGGGGGTCGCGGGCCGTGGCGGTTTCCACCAGTATGTTGCAGTCGCAGCGCAGGCCTTTTTCCACCAGGCGGTGGTGCACGGCACCGGTCACCAGCGAGGCATGGGCCGGCAGCTTGCCCGGGGCGATATGCCGATCGGTCAGCACCAGCAGCACCTTGCCGGCGCGCACGGCTTCCTCGGCCTGGTCAGCCATGTTGCGCACGGCCGCTTCCAGGCCGATCGACTCGTCGTAGTTGAGGTCGATGACGTGGCGCTCGAAGCCCGGACGGTCCAGGGTCATCAGCGCGCGCCATTTGGCCGGGGAAATCACCGGCGAACTGAGGATCACTCGGCTGGCGTGCTCGGACGACTCCTCGAAGATGTTGCGCTCGGCACCGAGGCAGATCTCCAGGGACATGACGATGGCTTCGCGCAGCGGGTCGATCGGCGGGTTGGTCACCTGGGCGAATTGCTGGCGGAAGTAGTCGTAGGTCGAACGCACCCGGCGCGACAGTACGGCCATGGGCGTGTCGTCGCCCATCGAGCCGACGGCTTCCTGGCCCTGCTCGGCCAGCGGCCGCAGCACCTGGTCACGCTCCTCGAAGGTGACCTGGTACATCTTCATGTAGTGCTTGAGCTGGTCGGTGTCGTAGAAGGCCGACCCGTGGTCGTTGTCTTCCATGGTCGACTGGATGCGCAGGGCATTCTTGCGCAGCCACTGCTTGTAGGGGTGGCGTGACTTCAGACGGTTGTCGATGTCGTCGGTGCCCAGCACCTGGCCGGTCTCGGTGTCCACGGCGAAGATCTGCCCAGGACCGACACGGCCCTTTGCGATCACGTCTTCGGGCTTGTAACCCCAGACGCCGATCTCAGAGGCCAGGGTGATGTAGCCATTGGTGGTGGTCACCCAACGCGCAGGACGCAGGCCGTTGCGATCGAGCAGGCAGACGGCGTGGCGACCATCGGTCAGCACCACGCCCGCCGGGCCATCCCAGGGCTCCATGTGCATGGAGTTGTATTCATAGAAGGCGCGCAGGTCCGCATCCATGGTCTCGGCGTTCTGCCAGGCCGGCGGAATGATCATGCGCAGGCCGCGGAACAGGTCGATGCCACCGGAAACCATCAGCTCGAGCATATTGTCCATGCTCGACGAATCGGAACCGACGCGGTTGACCAGCGGACCCAGCTCGTCGAGGTCGGGGATCAGCCCATTGGCAAACTTGGTGCGCCGGGCCTGGGCCCAGTTGCGGTTGCCGGTGATGGTATTGATCTCGCCGTTGTGCGCGAGGAAGCGGAACGGCTGAGCCAGCGGCCACTTCGGCAGGGTGTTGGTGGAGAAGCGCTGGTGGAACACGCAGATCGCCGTCTGCAGCAGCGGATCACCCAGGTCCGGGTAGAACTGCTGCAGGTCGGCCGGCATCATCAGGCCTTTGTAGATGATGGTCTTGTGCGAGAAGCTGCAGATGTAGTGCTCGCTGTCGGCGGCATTGGCCACCGAGGAACGCCGGCGGGCGCTGAACAGCTTGATCGCGAAGTCCTGGTCGCCCAGGCCGGCGCCACCGATGAATACCTGCTCGATCTGGGGCAAGCGCTCCAGGGCCAGACGGCCGAGCACGCTGGTATCCAGCGGCACCTTGCGCCAGCCGATCAGGGCCAGGCCGGCGGCCTGGATTTCGCGGTTCATCTGCTCGCGGGCGAGCTCGGCCTTGGCCGGGTCCTGGTTGAAGAACACCATGCCCACGGCGTACTGCTTGGGCAATTCGACGGCGAACAGCTCCTGGGCCTTGGCGCGCAGGAAGGCATCGGGCTTCTGGATCAACAGACCACAGCCATCACCGGTCTTGCCGTCGGCGTTGATGCCGCCGCGGTGGGTCATGCAGGTCAACGCCTCGATGGCGGTCTGCAGCAGGTGATGACTAGCCTCGCCCTGCATGTGAGCGATCAGGCCGAAGCCGCAGTTATCCTTGAACTCATCAGGATGGTACAGACCTGCTTTCATAGGGAGACTCTCACCAGGCGCCTTCCAAGGAAGGCGTTTTTCTTTACAATTCAAGCACTTACCATGCACGCAGGACGAGCCGCCGGCTTTGCGCAGGCAAAAGGGAGGTCATTGTACACAGCCACCCGGGGGCTCACAAATTCTCGCGACCACAGCGCGAAATTTTATGTCGCCTTACTGGAAGGACTGGACCGACGAGTCGTGCTAGCGACCCGCCAGTCAATAAAGCGCTTATCGGTCAAGCCTTCAACGGACCTGGGCAACATCCTGCTGGATGCTGGCAAAACTGCGAGGCCAGGGCTTGCCCGCCTGTACCTTGGCCGGCAAGGCCTTGATTGCCGCCTGGGCGGCGGCACGGCTGGCGAAATTGCCGTAGGTCACCACGTAAAGCGGCTTGCCCTGGTGGATTTTCTTGAAGTAGTGGTAACCGCTTCCCTGCTGGGCGATAAAAGCCTTGGCACTGCTTTCCGAGCCCGTGCCTATGATCTGCAAGGCATAGTGACCAGCAGCCTGGCCGCGGTACCAGTCGCCACCGACAGCGCTCGCCACCGCGGGCTTCACCGGCGGCTGGACCACCGGCTTGGATGCCACCACGGCCGCAGGCTTCACTGGCGCAGGCTTTACCGCCGGCGTCACAGCGACTGGCGCGGTGACGACCGGCGCGGCAGCGGCCGGCGCGCTAACCACTGGCGCGACGACCACAGGCGCCGCCGGAGCGGGCACAACTGGCGCGGCGCTGGCGATCGGCCGAGGCGCGGGTACCGCGACGGCCACCGGATCAGCGGCTTCCAACCCGCCAGCGGACGCCTCGTCCTCCTCGAGCCCCGACGCCTGGGCCAGCGGCTCACGAATCACCGGCTGCGCCTCGCCGACCAGGGGCAGCGGCAAGGGTTGGCTCGATCCATCGAACTCGATGGCCGGACTACCCGCTTCCTGCGCCGGCGGAACCGGCTGCGCCAAGGGCAACTGGGCCACCGCAGGCGCGCTTGCGTCCGGCTTTATGCCACTCTGCATAAACCAGGCGGCCCCCACTCCCAACCCCACCACCAGCAAGGCCACCAGATGCTTCTTCGGCAGACTGAAACCCGCCCCCCGGGCCGCGCCCCGCTCGGCGAGCATGGCCTCGATCAGGGTGTCGCGCGCGACCAGGTTTATG
>DATDTH010000363.1:0-3050 GCA_035290985.1 Pseudomonas sp.
GGACATCATCCAAGACTGGATCCCCGCGGGCAGCCGGGTGCTCGACCTGGGCTGCGGCGATGGCGAGCTGCTGGCCTGGCTCCGCGACCACAAGCAGGTCAGCGGCTATGGCCTGGAAATCGACCCGGACAATATCGCCCAGTGCGTGGACAAGGGCATCAACGTCATCGAGCAGGACCTGGACAAGGGCCTGGGCAACTTCGCCAGCAACAGCTTCGACGTGGTGGTGATGACCCAAGCCCTGCAGGCCGTGCAGTACCCGGACAAGATCCTGGAGGAAATGCTGCGGGTCGGCCGCCAGTGCATCATCACCTTCCCCAACTTCGGCCATTGGCGCTGCCGCTGGTACCTGGCGAGCAAGGGGCGGATGCCGGTCTCCGACTTCCTGCCCTACACCTGGTACAACACGCCGAACATCCACTTTTGCACCTTTCGCGACTTCGAGGCCCTGTGTCATCAGCGTCAGGTGCGGGTACTCGATCGCCTGGCGGTGGATAATCAGCATCATCACGGCTGGGCCAGCCGACTTTGGCCTAACCTGTTGGGGGAGATCGGCATCTACCGGGTCAGCGGCCCCGGGCTGCCGGCTCCACAGATCGCCCCTTGATTTCGGCCGCCACGCGGCCCCCGCTTCAGGAGAATCCCCATGCATCGTTTCGCCCTCTTCCTGGTCGCCCTCTGCCTGGTTCTGCCGGCCGCGGCCGAACGTAAACAGAGCTTCGGCGAGCTGGACGTGCACTACAGCGCCTTCAACTCCACCTTCCTCCAGCCGGATATCGCCGCGGCAGCCGGGCTGGTGCGCAGCAAGCAGCAGGGCGTGCTCAATATCGCCGTGCTCAAGGCCGGTCAGCCGGCCCAGGCCAGCGTCAGCGGCGAGGTGAAGAACCTGCTGGGCCAGACCCACGCCCTGGAGTTCAAGCCTGTCAAAGAGGGCAATGCCCTCTACTACCTGGCGCAGTTCCCCTTCGATCAGCAGGAAATGCTGCGCTTCAGCCTGAGCGTCAAGGTCGGGAACCAGGCGCCGAACAGCTTCGAGTTCAACCAGGAGTTCTTCCCCGAGCCATGATGCCGTTCAGCCAACTGGTACTGGCCAGCCACAACACCGGCAAACTCCGGGAACTCCAGGCCATGCTCGGCGATGCCGTGCAGATCCGTTCGATAGGCGAGTTCAGCGCCGTGGAGCCGGAAGAGACCGGCCTGTCCTTCGTCGAGAACGCCATCCTCAAGGCCCGCCATGCGGCGCAGCTCTCCGGCCTGCCGGCCCTGGCCGACGATTCCGGCCTGGCGGTGGATGCCCTGGGCGGTGCGCCCGGCATCTACTCGGCGCGCTACGCCGGTGGCGCCGGCGACGCGGCAAACAACGCCAAGTTGCTGGAAGCGCTGCGCGAGGTGCCCGATATCGAGCGCGGCGCGCAGTTCGTCTGCGCCCTGGCCCTGGTGCGGCATGCCGAGGATCCGCTGCCGATCATCTGCGAAGGTCTCTGGCCCGGACGGATTCTGTGCGAGGCGCGCGGCGCCCAGGGCTTCGGTTACGACCCGCTGTTCTGGGTACCCGAACGCGACTGCTCCAGCGCCGAACTGGGCGCAACCGAGAAGAACCAGCTGAGCCACCGCGCCCGCGCCATGGCCCTGCTGCGCCAGCGCCTGGGCCTGGCATGAACGAGCCGGGGCTGATCTTTCCCGCGGCACCGAGCTACGGCGCCTTCCCGCTGCCGCCCCTGGCGCTCTATATCCATATTCCCTGGTGCGTGCGCAAATGCCCGTACTGCGATTTCAATTCCCACGCCGCCGACCCGGTGCTGCCCGAAGCGGCCTATGTCGATGCCCTGCTGGCCGACCTGGAGCAGGACCTGCGGCATGTGCATGGCCGCGAATTGACCTCGATCTTCTTCGGCGGCGGTACCCCCAGCCTGTTTTCCGCCGAAGCCCTCGGCCGACTGCTGCAGGGCGTCGAACGGCGCGTGCCCTTCGCCGCGGACATCGAGATCACCCTGGAGGCCAATCCGGGCACCTTCGAGCAGGCCAAGTTCGCCGCCTACCGCGGCCTGGGCATCAATCGCCTGTCGATCGGCGTGCAGAGCTTCCAGACGGAAAAGCTCCAGGCGCTCGGCCGGATCCACGACGGCGACGAGGCGATCCGCGCGGCGGCCATGGCCCGCGCCGCCGGCTTCGACAATTTCAACCTGGACCTGATGCACGGTCTGCCCGGCCAGACCCTGGAGAACGCCCTGGACGACCTGCGCCAGGCCATCGCCCTGGCGCCGACCCACCTGTCCTGGTACCAGCTGACCATGGAACCGAACACGGTGTTCTGGAGCCAGCCGCCACAGTTGCCGGAGGACGATCTGCTCTGGGATATCCAGGAAGCCGGCCAGGCATTGTTGGCCGAGCAGGGCTACGCCCAATACGAGGTCTCCGCCTACGCCCAGCCGGACCGGCGGGCGCGGCACAACCTGAATTACTGGAGTTTCGGCGACTTTCTCGGCATAGGCGCCGGCGCCCACGCCAAGCTGAGCGCACCGGACGGCCGGATCACCCGCAGCTGGAAGACCCGCCTGCCCAAGGACTACCTGGACCCCGGCAAGCCCTTCCAGGCTGGCGAGCGGCGCCTGGAGCCAGCCGAATTGCCCTTCGAATTCCTGATGAATGTACTGCGCCTGAACCAGGGCGTGGCGGCCGAGCTATTCAGCCAGCGCACCGGACTGCCGCTTGCCGAACTCGCCATCGCGCGCCGCGAAGCCGAAGACCGCGGCCTGCTGCTCGCCGACCCGGCACGCCTGGTGGCGACCCGCGAAGGCCAGCTGTTTCTCAACGACCTGCTGCAGCACTTTCTACCCTGAGCCTGAACGCCCCCTGAGGACCCTGCATGGACCTGCTACTCGACCTGATCGCCACGCTGTCGCGCTGGAGCCGCGGCCATCTGTACGACATCTCCCTGGCGATCATGGCCACCCTGTTCGTCCTGTTCGGCCCGGGCATCAATGCCTGGGTCCAGCGCTCGATCGGCGGCCTGAACTTCCTGCTGCGCACCCTGATCTTCGTGCTGGTCT
>DATDTH010000364.1:0-5714 GCA_035290985.1 Pseudomonas sp.
AAGCGGCCATCGGCGCGTTGCTGGGCGCAGTGTTCGCACGCGTAGTTGTTCGGTTCGCCAGAGCCCCAGCTCCAGATATGCGCGGCCAGCCGCGCATCGAACGGCTGAATATGGTCGAGACCGATCAGGCCGATGCCGCACTGGGTCAGGTCGCGCATGCGCCGGGCATCTATGACTGGCGGCGGATTGCCGAACAGCCTCGACAACTGGGTGCCGTCCTCGTAGATGCGCACCAGGTGCGATTGGATATAGGCGCTGTCGTAGTTTTGGGTGCGGCAGGCGGGGTAGGGCTGGAAACTGTCGTTGTCGGTCGGGTAGCCGTAGTTGTAGGTGGTGGCCGCCCAGCCGGCATGGCTGCAGTTGCCGCCGACTATCAGCACTTGCTTGCCGGCATTCAGCACGGCTGCCCGGGTCAGGCTCATCGGTAGGCTCTGGCAGCTGCCGGGGCGGTACAGCAGGTCGCCGAGCCGCTCGTTCAATTCGTTCAGCGCCCGGTCGTACTGGCCATCCATATGATCCTCGATATACAGCAGCACGACTTCCTGGCGATTGGCCGGTTGGCGCAGCCAGTTGCCGATTTCCGCCAGGCCATCCTTGAAGCGGCGGTCGAACGGGCTGCAGCCGGTGTGGTTGTCCTGGCCATGGCAGAGCAGCAGTTCCTTGCTGAAGGCGTTGCCCAGGCTGTAGTGGGTGTCCAGTTCGATGCCGCGAATACCCAGGTCCAGTTGTTCGCCGAGGCTCAGTTGCTGGTTCGGATCCCAGTAACTGCCGAGGTTCTGGTAATGCTTGGAGTTGAAGGCATTGTGCGCGTGGAGAAAACTGGCGCGGCCCAGCGGGCTGCCCAGGTCCAGCAGGCGTTGATGGGCCAGGGCCTGGTATTCCCAGCTCTGCCGGTAACTGTCCACTTGGGGGTTGGCGAAGCCGGATAGGCTGCACAACAGTCCGGCACAGAGGGTGAGGGCGCGAAAAAGCGACATGGAGACTCCCGGCGTGGCCTGTTGGCCATCGTTGTTTTTGTTATGGGGGTGAGGCGGCAAGGCTCGCGCCTGGACTCTAGCAGAAGCCCGCGAAGGGGGCCGCGGCAGACCCTCTGGGGGGCCGGAAGCGCTCTGCCCCGGGCCTTTGCCCGCCCGCCAGGGTTGCGGGCCCGTGGCGGCGAGCCCTCTGGCACGGGGCTTTGGCGTCCGCCTGACGGCCGGCCTAACTAAAGACTGGATTTGCCGTGCGGCAGCGCGCAGCGCCGGGTATCGGCGCCCTGTCGCTCGCAGGTTGCGGTGCCGGCCCAGGGTCGGTCTTGTGACCCGTCCGGGCATTCCGTTATTGTCGCGCCGGGGTTCCGTTTCCCCTCGACCCGAGCATTCCATGCAACCTCTCAGCTCCGAATCCGCCCGTCGTCCGGAAGTGGCCACCCTGGTGCTGCTGGCCTCGCTTTATTGTGCCCAGGGCCTGCCGTCCGGGTTGCTGGCCCATTCGCTGCCGGTGCTGCTGCGCCAGCACGGCGTCGACCTGGCCTATATCGGCCTGCTCAAGCTGCTGGCGCTGCCCTGGCTGCTCAAGGTGTTCTGGGCGCCCTGGGTCGACCGCCTGGCCTCGCGCCGCCTCGGCCACCACCGCGGCTGGATACTGCCGTTGCAGGCCGGCATCACCGCGCTGATTGCCGGCTTGGCATTGCTGGCGCCGGAACGGCTGTTCGGCAGCCAGCTGCCGTTGCTGCTCGGCGCGCTGCTGCTGGTCAACCTGGCGGCCGCGACCCAGGACGTGGCCACCGACGGCCTCACCGTGCGCCTGCTGCCGGAGCGTTGGCGCGGCCTGGGCAACAGCCTGCAAGTCGGCGGCTACAAGGTCGGCATGCTGGTCAGCGGCAGCGGCCTGTTGCTGGCTATCGATCACTTCGGCTGGAACCTGAGCCTGGGCCTGGTGGCCCTGTTGCTGTTGCTGATGACGCTGCCGATTGCGCTGTTCCGCGAGCGCGAACGCCTGCCCTTCCAGGCCGGGCTCGCCGAACCGACGGCCGGCCCGCGCCTGCTGCTGCGCCATTACCGGGGGCTGCTGGCACAGCCGGGCATGCTGTTCTGGCTGGTGGTGCTGATGAGTTTCAAGCTGGGGGATGCGCTGGGCTCGCCGATGATCAAGCCGATGCTGGTGGACCAGGGCTGGAGCAGCACCGAACTCGGCCAGTTGACCCTGATCGGCAGCCTGGTCGGCATAGGTGGAGCGCTGCTCGGCGGCCTGCTCTACGCCCGGCTCGGGGCCCAGCGCGCGCTGCTGCTGTTCGGCGCGCTGCAGGCCCTGGGCATCGCCGCCATGGCCCTGCTGGTCGGGGCCGGCGGTCATCTGGGGCTGGTCTACGGAGTCGCTCTGTTCGAACAACTGGCCGATGGCATGTCCACGGTCGCCCTATTCGCTGTGATGATGGGCCAGTGCCGGCCCGAGCACGAAGGCGCCGACTTCACCCTGCAGGCCTGCGTGCAGCTGGTCCTGGCCGGTGTGGTCGGCGCCCTGAGCGGCGTGCTGGCCAAGGCGTTTGGCTACGAAGCGCTGTTTCTCGGCGCCGGGGTACTGGGGCTGCTGGCGCTGGGCCTGGTGGTGCATTATTTCGCCCGCCCGGGTTCGCGGGTTTCACCCGCCCTACGAAAAGCGCGCCTATGAAGCCTGCAATCCCGTAGGGTGCGCTCAGCGCACCGTTGGCAAGACCCTCAGCCCGGCGGGTCAGAGGGCTGGCGCCTCGGCCTCAGGGCTTTTCGCCTCGCCGGGTTTCCAGCTTTTCAGCAGCTGGGCAACCTTGTAGCCGCGCCAGCCGAGCATTCGGCTGGCGGTCAGCACGCCGGCCATCAGTGCGCCGCCGACCCCGGCGGTGACGGTGTCGGCGCCGGTCAGGTAGAGGCCCGGAATCGGCGTCTGGCTGTGAATCCAGTGCTGCTCGAAGCGCTGCACCCTATGGTCGATGCCGTAGATCTCGCCCTGTTCATTCCACTGGAACCATTCGGTGGACAGCGGCGTGGCCAGCTCGCAGAAATCCAGCTGGCCGCGCAGTTGCGGCTGGTGGCGATAGAGGGTTTCCAGCAGGTGCTCGGTGAGCTGCGCCTTGAGCGATTCGTAGTCGGCGCCGCGCTTGCCCCAGGTGCTGCCCTTCCACTGAGCGAACCGCTCGGGCAGGGTGGCGGCGACAATTTCCACCGTGGCCTTGTTGGGGTAGCGCGCCTCCCAGGACGGGTCCTTGGCCGAGGGGAAGGACATGTAGATCAGCGGCATCGGCGCGTCCGCCGCGCGCTTGAAGGCCTCGACGTTGTGGTCGTGGTCGGCCGAGGGGTAGACCCAGTAGTTGGTCTTCGGCAGGCCCAGCTCGGCGGCGCTGCCCTTGAAACCGGCATACAGGCACAGGGTCGCGGCCGAGGGTTCGACTTGGCGCAACGGGGCCAGCAGCTGGTGCTCGGCGGCCACCTCGGCCGGAATCAGCCGGGTGTAGGTGGGCAGCAAGCCGGCGCAGCTGACGATCTGCGGCGCGCGCAGTTCGATGCCGTCCTTGTGCAGGCGCACGCCAACGGCGCGGCCCTTCTCGATGATGATCCGCTCCACCCCGGCATAGGTGAAGACATGGCCGCCGGCCGCCTCGATCACCGGGATGATGGTTTCGGCGATCCGCAGGGCGCCGCCCACCGGGTAGTTACCGCCGGTGATGTAGTGCTTGGCCACCATGGCGTGCATGACGAAGGCCGCCTGGGCCGGGGGCAGGCCGTAGTCGCCCCACTGGGCGGTGAGCAGACCGATCAGTTCGCGGTTCTGGGTCAGGCCTTCGAGCACTTCCAGGGTGGTCTTGAAGAAGTAGTCCGGCAGCCACCAACGCCGCAGCTTGCTGTAGAGCATGCCCAGGGTGCGCGGCAGGGCCTGGCCGGCGAAGAAGCGCGGCACCTTGGCGCTGACCTCGCTGAGCAGCTCGACATAACGGTCGATGGCTGCCGCTTCCTGGGGGAAGTGGCGCTTCACCTCGGTCTTGAACTCCTCGCGGCCGGCGACATAGTCGTAGGTCCGCTCGCCGAGGATGATGCGGTCGTAGTGGGCATCCATCGGTGCCCACTCCAGGTTGCCGTCGCTGATCACGTCGAATATCCGGCGGATCGCCGACCAGGGTTTGTGCACCTCGCCTATGTAATGCACACCCACATCCCACTCGTAGCCTTCGCGCTCGTAGCTGTGGGTGTAGCCGCCGGCGGTGTAGTGCTGCTCCAGCACGCAGACCCGTTTACCCAGCTTGGCCAGCAGGGCGGCGGCGGTCAGGCCGCCCATGCCGGAGCCGATGATGATGGCGTCGTATTGGTCATGGGCCAGGCGAGGGCGGAAGCGGGTGCCGGTGCGTTTCATGGGAAAGTCTCCTTTTTGACCTGTGGGTAGCGGCTGTGCGTCGGCCATACGTCGTTGCAAACGGGCTCAGAATGCTCATTTACTATTTGTAAACTGCGCTTCTTCGCCCGCTTGCGCCTAGTCTGGCTCTAGCTCGCTCGCTACGAGAGGTGCGTTGCTGTTATGCAATGTTTTGCATAGTAGGGCGGAGCTTTGCGTTTATGCAACTCCTTGCATAGTCCGTATACTTCCGGGCACCTCACGCCTTATGCCGAACCCGCGCCCATGTCCCTCAAGCACGCCATCCTTATCCTCCTGGAAACCGAGCCGGGCAGCGGCTATGACCTGGTCAAGCGCTTCAAGGCCGGGCTCGGCTATTTCTGGAATGCC
Source organism: Pseudomonas sp. (assembly GCA_035290985.1). Taxonomy (GTDB): domain Bacteria; phylum Pseudomonadota; class Gammaproteobacteria; order Pseudomonadales; family Pseudomonadaceae; genus Aquipseudomonas. Next base: position 4,729 of record DATDTH010000364.1, read on the forward strand.
AAGCACCAGCAGGTCTACCTGGAGCTGAAGAAACTCAGCGAGGCCGGCTGGCTGGCCTTTGCCGAAGAGGCCCAGGAGACCCGGCCGGACAAGAAGGTCTACCGCCTGACGGCCGAGGGCCATGCCGAACTGCTGCGCTGGCTGAGCGAGCCGGTGCAGCCGAACAGGATCAATGACGCCCTGTTGGTGAAGCTGTTCGGCGGCGAACTGACCGGCGCGGACAACCTGCGCGATGAGATGGCCCGCCATGTGGCGGTGCACCGCCAGACCCTCGACAGCCTGCTGAGCCTGGAGTGCGAGTACCTGGCCTGGCCGGACGAGCAGCGCCGTGGTTGGCGCTTGCCCTACCTGACCCTGCGCCGCGGGATTCTCGGCGAACAGGCCTGGCTGGCCTGGGCGGACGAAGTGGCGCAGGAGTTGCGCCGCCCGGACTAGCCGGTCACCCGCCGCCACAGCGCGCGGCTCACCACGCGCAGCTTGTCGCGCGGGGTAAAGCGCTTGAGCGTGGCCTTCACCACGCCCTCGGTGAAGCGGGTGCGTTTGCTGTAATCGATCCGCACATCCACCAGCACCGTCCGCCCTTCGCGGGCCAGGTCCATGGCCTGGGCAATGCCGCTGGCGCAGTGCGGATCGTCCTCGATGCTGACAAAGGCCGCTCCGCAGGCGTCGGCCAGGGCGGCCAGCTTGAGCGGGGGCAGCTGGGTGCAGGTTTTGCGGTTGTAGGGGATTTCCTGGGCCTGGGCGATCTGCGACAGCTCGCCATCACTGAACACGAACACCACGACCCCCAGGCCCAGGCCGCTGGCGGTCAGCAGCTCGAGGCCGGTCATGCGCAGGGCGCCATCGCCGACCACGCCGACCACCTGGCGCTGCGGGTTGGCCAGTTTGGCGCCTATCACCGCCGGCACGCAGTAGCCCATGGCATTGAAGTCGCTGGGCGAGATAAAGCGCCGTGGACCATGGATCGGCAGGAGCTCGGCCAGCAG
>DATDTH010000365.1:0-7529 GCA_035290985.1 Pseudomonas sp.
CCCCGCTGCTCTGGGCCGGCCTGCTCGCCTTGCTGGTGCCCGGCGTTGTTCCTTTTCGTTCAGTAGGGCCATGGGGTTCACTCGTTCAATTGAATTACCAGCCACCGGAGGCGCCGCCGCCGCCGAAGCTGCCGCCACCGCCACTAAAGCCCCCGCCACCACCGCCGCGCCCCAGGCCCGCACCCAGTAAGCCGCCGATCAGGGCGCCGCGGCGGCCGCCCCGTCCGCCGCCGATCAGGCCCATGATGATGAAGAACAGCACCACCAACAGCACCGCCATGGGCGGCTGGGCTTTTTCCTCGCGCTGTGGCAGCGGTTGGCCGCCCAGTACCTGGAGGATGGCACCCACGCCGTCCTCTATGCCCCGGGTATAGTCGCCGCGCTTGAATGCGGGCGTGATGACCTGCTGGATGATCGCCCAGGACTGGGCATCGGTCAGGCGTTCTTCCAGGCCATAGCCGACCTCGATGCGCAGCTTGCGCTCGTCCCGGGCGACCAGCAGCAGGGCGCCATTGTTCTTGTCCTTCTGGCCGATACCCCAGTGGCGGCCCAGCTGGTAGCCGAACTCCTCGATTGCCAGGCCCTGTAGGTTCGGCAGCGTCACCACCACGACCTGCTCGCCGCTGGCCTGTTCATGGGCGGCCAGGCGCTGGCTTAGCCGGGCTTCGGCCTGGGCATCGAGCAGGCCGGCCTGGTCCACCACCCGCCCGCTCAGGGCCGGAAAGCTGGGCTGGGCCTGAACCAGGCAGGCCCAGGTCCAGAGCAGTATGAGCAGCGGCAGGCGTAGCGAGCCGCTCATCAGAATTTCACTTCGGGGGCTTTCTCCGCGGCCGGAGTGGTGGCCTTGAAGCTTTCCCGAGGCTGCAGTTCGCTGTACATCAGGCTGTGCCAGAGGCGGCCGGGAAAGGTGCGCAGCTCGGTGTTGTAGCGCTCCACCGCGAGGATGAAGTCACGGCGGGCCACCGCGATGCGGTTTTCCGTGCCTTCGAGCTGCGACTGCAGCGCCAGGAAGTTCTGGTTGGATTTAAGGTCCGGGTAACGCTCGGAGACCACCATCAGCCGGCTCAGGGCCCCGCTGAGCTGGTCCTGGGCCTGCTGGAACTGCTGCAGCTTCTGCGGATCGTCCAGGGTGCTGGCATCCACCTGGATGGAAGTGGCCTTGGCCCGGGCTTCGATCACCGCGGTCAGGGTCTCGCGCTCCTGCTTGGCATAGCCCTTGACAGTCTCCACCAGGTTGGGAATCAGGTCGGCACGTCGCTGGTACTGGTTTTCCACCTGGCCCCAGGCGGCCTTGACCTGTTCGTCGTAGGTGGGAATGTTGTTGATGCCACAGCCGGTCAGGAGCGTGGCCATGACCAACAAGGCGGCCACTTGTCCGCTGAACCGGTATCGCGACTGGGTCTGCATGCTGAGTCCGTTTCCGTTTTGTGGATGAATGATGGCTTACCCTACGCGGCAGGGGCCGATAAGCCAATCGCCGCTGCATAGAGAGGCTCACCGTGCCCAAGAGTTCGCCTGAATGCGGTTATAAGGGCAAAGGCCGGCGAGGCCAACAGAAACGGGCCGCTCGGCCTCGGGCAGGGTAAACTGCAGCGATTCGTTTCCCCCAGTTCTGGTTGCCCTCATGACATTCGTTACCCTCGGCCTGATCGATCCCCTGCTGCGCGCCCTCGATGCGCTCGGTTATGCCACCCCGACACCGGTGCAGACCCAGGCGATTCCACCGATATTGGCCGGACGCGACCTGATGGCCGCGGCGCAGACCGGTACCGGTAAGACCGCCGGCTTCGCCCTGCCGCTGTTGCAGCGCCTGACCCTGGAAGGGCCGCAGGTGGCGAGCAATTCGGTGCGCGCCCTGGTGCTGGTGCCGACCCGCGAGCTAGCCGAGCAAGTGCACCAGAGCTTCGTTACCTACGGCGCCCAGTTGCCGCTAAGCACCTACGCGGTCTACGGCGGGGTCAGCATCAACCCGCAGATGATGAAGCTGCGCAAGGGCGTCGATGTGCTGGTCGCCACCCCGGGCCGGCTGCTCGACCTGCACCGGCAGAACGCCCTGAAATTCAATCAACTGCAGACCCTGGTGCTGGACGAGGCCGACCGCATGCTCGACCTGGGCTTTGCCGAGGAGCTGCGCAGCATCTACGCCGCGTTGCCGAAGAAGCGCCAGACCCTGCTGTTTTCCGCGACCTTCTCCGAGGCCATCCGCGCCCTGGCCGGGCAGATGCTGGACGACCCGCTGAGCATCGAAGTCAGCCCGCGCAATGTCGCCGCCAGCAGCGTCAAGCAGTGGGTGATCCCGGTGGACAAGAAGCGCAAGCCCGAGCTGTTCAGCTACCTGCTGGAAACCCAGCGCTGGAAGCAGGTGCTGGTGTTCGCCAAGACCCGCAATGGCGTCGACCAGTTGGTGACTCAGTTGCAGCAGCAGGGCGTGAATGCCGACGGCATCCATGGCGACAAGCCCCAGGCCACCCGCCAGCGCGCCCTGGACCGCTTCAAGAAGAGCGAGGTGCAGATCCTGGTCGCCACAGACGTGGCCGCCCGCGGCCTGGATATCGACGACCTGCCGCTGGTGGTGAATTTCGACCTGCCGATAGTCGCCGAGGACTATATCCACCGCATCGGCCGCACCGGCCGCGCGGGCGCAACGGGAGAGGCAATCTCCTTGGTCTGCGCCGACGAGGTCGAGCTGCTGTCGGCCATCGAGACCCTGACCCGCCAGACCCTCAAGCGCATCGAGCAGCAGGACTTCGAACCGGAACACCGGGTCCCCCTGACCGACGCCAGTGGCCAGGTGCTGAAGAAACCGAAGAAGCCGAAAAAGCCCAAGGTGATCGGCGGCGGCGGTAAGAAGAACCTGGGCAAGTGGCTGGAAAGCGACGAACCGGCCACCCCCCAGGTCAAGGCCGTGCGCAAGGTGCCGGTGTTCAATACTGGGCCGAAGAAGAAGAAATAGGGCCGGACTCTGGCTGTGCTCATTGTTAGTCAATCGCGATCCGAGCCGCCGCAGCCCTCTCCCCCAGCCCCTCTCCCATAAATGGGCGAGGGGAGCTGAAAGCGCCTATGTGCCGGTATTTGTGGTCCGGTGCGGGAGGGTCAGGGCTTGGGCCGCTCGTAAGCCCCCAGGTCGCAGACTGCCACCCCATCGCCGTCGCCATCCCTCGGCCGGCTGGCGCCGCGCTGGTCCTGCCGGGTGCAACTGCCCAGGCCGGCGTCCAGCGCCGGGCTGCCCGCGCGCAGGGCATGGGTCGGTAGCAGCGGCTGGTTATTACCGGCCAAGGGGTAGAGCACCTGGGTAAAAGCCTCGGCGTTCTCGCGGTAGAGCTCGGCGGTGCAGTTGCCCGGCCCGTTGCCCAGCAGCAGCCCACGGGCCTGATAACGGGCGTTGGGGCCTATGTTGTTGCAGTTGAGCGCGACCTCCTGGTACTCGTCATGGTTGCCGATGATCAGGCTGTTGCGCAGCGACAACTGGCCGAAGTTGTTCAAACCGTAGCCGGTATTGCCGGCGATGGTCACATTGATCAACTGGGCCTGGGGCAGTCCACCCGTCGGCGGGTAGTACTGGCCGTTGCTGAAGCTGCCCGGGCCGGTATTGCCGCTCAGGGTGCTGTTGCTCAGCTTCAGCACCCCGCCCTTGTCGTTGGAGATTGCCGCGCCGCTGCCATAGCTCGGCACACGGTTGCCGATAAAGGCGCTGCGGCTGATGTCCGCCTGGCCCTGGTTGGCGATCGCGCCGCCGAGGGCCGAGTCGTCGTCGTCCGAGGCGCCGTTATCGGTGAAGCTGGAGTCGCGCACGATCAGGCTGCCGCGGTTGAGGATGGCGCCGCCATGGCCCAGGGACCCTTCGCCGGCCGAGGAGACGTTATTCCGAAAGTGCGAGCTGTCGATCACCAGGCTGCCGTAGTTGGCGATGCCGCCGCCGTTGCCCGGCTCGAAGGCGCCGGAGGCCCGGTTGAAGCTGAAATTGACCCGGTCCAGGCTGACCTGGCCGTGGTTTTCCAGACCGCCGCCGTAGAACCAGGTACGGCCATTTTCCACCGCCAGGCGTTGCAGCCGCAGGCGTCCCGCGGCCAGCACCTCGAAGACCCGATCGCGGGCGCTGGGCGAGCCGCGCACGAAGGTCTGCTCGGCGCCCAGGCCGACGATGCTGAGCTCATCGGCGATGTCCAGGTCGCCATTGAGGTTGGCGTCCTCGTCCAGGGTTTCGCCCTCGTCACCGACCGCGGCCGGCAAGCTCAGGGTGTAGACCCCGGCTCCGAGTCGGATGCGGTCGGCTCCGGGATTGGCGTTGGCGGCCGCCACGGCATCGCGCAGCGAACAATGGGCGGCACAGATGCCATCGAACTGGTCCTCGCCTGTGGTGACCTGTAGATCGAGGGCCTTGGCGGCCAACGGCAGGCTGGAGAGAGCGGTGCAGAGCACTAGCGAACGGTACAGGGGCATGGGTGACACCTCGGACTTAAGGGTGTGCTGCTGGTGGCAAGCCCCGTCCGGCACCTTCGCCGGACGGGATGGGGGTTCAGGGCGGGCTCAGCTCGTAGGCCCCCAGGTCGCAGACCGCCACGCCGTCGCCGTTGCCATCCTGGGGCCGGGCGACGCCGCGCTGGTCCTTGCCGACGCAGTCGCCGATGCCGGCATCCACGGCCGGGCTACCGGGGAGCAAATCGTGGGTGAAGTTATAGTCGCCGTGATTGGGCGCGGCGTGTGATAGCACCTCGGTGAAGGTTTTTTCGAGGGGGACATATAGGTCGGCGCCGCAGTTGCTCGACTCGTCGTTGCGCAGTAGGCCGATGGCCTGGTAGCTGAAACTGTCGCCCAGATTGGCGCAATTGGTCGCCTCATGGCTGCTGGTCGACCAGGCGTCGTAGTTGCCAACAATCAGGCTGTTGCGTATCAGTAACTCGCTCCAGTTCAACAGTACTTGTCTGGGCAAATCGTGCGCAGCGCTTGTCTTCGGCTCGTTCCGGGTGATCGTGACGTGGCTGAGGGTGAGCTTGGAATGTCGGGAGGGGTCACCGGCGACGCCGTTGCTCAATACGCCACCCACGTTGTTGGTCAGGGTGCTATTGCTCAGCGTCAGTACGCCGCCGTAGTTGACCAGCACTGCGTCGGCGTGCAGCCAGTCGGGTAAGTACAAAGAGCTGTTACCGGCAAAGGCGCAGCGCTCGAATGTGGCGTTGCCCATGTTGTATAGGACACCGCCGGCGATGCTTCTGTTTTCGTAGAACTGGCTGTCGCGCACCCGCAACTTGCCCCGGTTGTAGATGGCGCCGCCGAGGGTGCGTTGCTTGGCGCTCTCGACACGCGCGTCGTTGGAGTAGAACAACGAGGAGAGCACCGTCAGCGTGCCATAGTTGGCGATAGCCCCTCCGTACGCACGGCTATGGGGATACTTGCGCTCTTCGTAGGTAACGTTGCCTATTAGCTGGACTTCGCGCACCAGCAATTGCCCCCGGTTTTTCACCGCGCCACCCTCGAAGGGTGTGAAGCCGGCCTCGAGGGTGAGTTGCTCCAGGGTCAGGTTTCCCCCGGGCAGTACCTCTATCAGTCGGTCGTCGTTGCCCTGGTAGGCGCTGCCCCCGTCATACCAGATGATGCGGGTGAGGCTGATGGGCGAGCCGATGATCTGCAGCTCGCCGGACACGTCCAGGTCGCCGCGCTGATTGTCCTGGTCATCTTCGATGATGCCCTGTTCGCCGTCGGGGGCAGAGGGGATGCCGAGTGTGAAGTTACCGGTCGGCAGTTGGATAATGCTAGGGCCGGGGGTCTGGTTGGCCACCGCGACCGCGTCGCGTAGCGAACAGTGTTTATTGCATTGGCCGTCATGGACGTCCCGGGTGGTGGTGACGACCAGCAGGGCGGCTTGAGTGCTAAAGGCTTGCAGCAGTAATGCGCCGAGCAACAGGGGGCGTATGGGCATGGGGCGGTTCCTTGGGTGTGGGTGGATTCCTTTCGCCGCGGCCATGGCGCACAGCAATGGCTGGGCCATGGCCGCCCGATAAAACTAGGGTTTCAGTTCATAGGCCCCCAGGTCGCAGACGGCCACGCCGTCGCCGTTGCCATCCCGGGGGCGGGAAACGCCGCGCTGGTCCTGAGCGCTGCAATCACCGATGCCGGCGTCTATGGCTGGGCTGCCGGGAAGCAGGGCGTGGAAGAAGGTCTTGCCATCGCTGGTCAGGGTGGCCGAGAGCACCTGGGTAAAGGTCTGTTCCAGAGGCACGAACAAATCGGCGCCGCAGTTGGCCGGCTCGTCGTTGCGCAGCAGGCCTATGGCCTGGTAGCTGAAGTTCGAGCCGAAGTTGCGGCAGTTGATCGGGTCGTCGCCGAACTGCTCGCGATTGCCGGCAATCAGGCTATTGCGAATCATCAGTTCCCCCCAGTTCATCACCGCGTAGCGACCGGAAAGCTCGGCGATGCCATCGACAATGGTGACGTTGGTCAGGGTGGCCTTGGAACGAATCGCTGGTGGCTCATCATTACGGCCATTGGTCAGCGCGCCCTCGCGGTTCGCGCTGAAGGTGCTGTTAGTGACAGTCAGCTCCCCGCCCTCGTTGGTGATGGCGCCCCCATCGGCCAGCTCACCCGCGGTGTTGCGGATAAAGGAACTGCTTTCAACTCCGGCGTTGGTCGCGCTGTAAATGGCGCTGCCGGCACCGGAAAGGGGTAAGCCGCCGAGCCCGTTATCGACGAAGTGGCTGCGGCGCACCTGCAGGTCGCCGCTGTTGAAAATAGCGCCGCCCAGCGGATTGCTGCTCTCCTTGATTGCGCCGTTTCCTTCGAATCTCGAGTCCAGCACCAGCAGCTCGCCGTAGTTGGCGATAGCCCCGCCGCGGCCGCCATCGACCTCGCCCCATTCGCGGGTGATATTTTCCAGCGCTTGCATATCGCGAAGCACCAGGCTGCCATGGTTTTCCAGCGCGCCGCCGTTATCAGCCGAGCGCCCGAGGCTGAGCGTCAGGCGTTCGAGGCGCAGGCGTGCGCCGGGCCGATTCTCGAGCAGCCGATGCTCGACCGCGAACAGGTCGTCGGTCAGGCCCTCGATGATACTCTTGCCTATACCGCCGCCCTTGATCAGCAGTTCGCCGGTGACATCCAGGTCGCCGATCAGGTTGTCGTCCTCGTCTATGGGCTGGTTGTCGACGCGCAGATTGCGGCGGGTGAGCTTATAGGTGCCGGACGGCAGCAGGATGATGTCCGCGTCCGCCGACTGGTTGGCGACCTTTACCGCGTCGCGCAACGAGCAGTGCAGGTTGCACTGGCCGTCGTAGCTGTCGGCTTTAACGGTGACCAGCAGAAGGGCGGCCTGGCTGCTGGTGGCGCCAGCTAATAGCAGGGCGCCGAGCAAGGCATGGAGCGGGCGTAAGCGCTTCGATAGGTGCATTTTTCAAATCCTTTTGTAGGAAGGGGCGCTCGGCGTCCGGGTCGATCCCCCGCCCGCCGGCTGCCGAGCCATGCCCCGGGCGGGGAAGCATTTATTACGGCTTCAGTTCATAGGCCCCCAGGTCGCAGACCGCCACGCCGTCGCCGTTGCC
>DATDTH010000366.1:0-10361 GCA_035290985.1 Pseudomonas sp.
GCGATTCCCGCGACGAGAAAATGAAAAACGGCGGCCAAGGCCGCCGTTTTTCCATCTGCCCTCGCGCTACAGCGGCAAGCCGGCCTTGACCCGGTACTGATTACGCACCGGATTGGCGTACTGCACCACCAGGAAGGGCCGCTGTTCGGCCGGGCAGGCCTCCAGGCGTTTGTGCCAGTGCGCCTGGGCCTTGGCCAGCTCCTCGGCGGGAAAGCGTTCGGCGGCGCGGGGGACCGCCAGGGCCGGGTCGCGCTCGTTCCACATTTCGTAGGCCAGATAATGCACCGGAAACAGCCGGTAGCCGGCCAGTATCCGCCGGTCCATCTCCGTTGCCAGAAGCTTGCTGTCCTCGAAGGGCGTATCGATCGGTGCGGCGAAGTTCACATGCACCCGGCCCTTGAAACCGGTGATGCCCAGGGCGATGCTGGTGTCGTCCTCGCCGGGGGCCTTTTCGTAACTGCCGGTTGTCGCGCGGATATACAGCTCGCGGGCCTTGGCCTGGTCGCAGGGGTCGTATTCGTAGCTGATCGACACCGGCGTCAGGTTCAGCCCGGCTATCACCTCGGCAAAGGGCTCGCTCTTGCGGCTCATATGGAACATCTTGAGGATCGCCGAGTCGGTACGGTCGTCGCCGTCCTTGGCCCGGCCTTCGGCCTGGGCGATCCAGATCGATTCGTTGTCGTGGCGGATGGAGTGATTGATATAGGCCGACAGCAGCTGGTAGGACGCCAGCTTCTCGCGCCGCCCGGTGAGCGAGCGGTGCACGATAAAGCTCTTGTTCACCCGCATCAGGTCGCTGACGAAGGGTTTCTGCAGCAGGTTGTCACCGATGGCGATGCGCGGGGTGGGCAGGCCGGCATGGTAGACCGCGTAATTGACGAAGGCCGGGTCCATGACGATGTCGCGGTGATTGGCCAGGAACAGGTAGGCGCTGCCCGCCTTGAGGTGTTCGATGCCGGAGTAGGTCACGCCGTCGGTGGCATGCTCGATGGTGCGGTCGACATAGAGCTCGATCTTGTCCTGCAGGGCGGCGACCGTGTCGATACCGAAAAACTCGCGGCCCAGGCGATAGGCTATAAGAGGTTTGAGCAGCCAGCCGAATGAGCCGGCGAGGCGGGGGAAACGAAAGTGGGTGAGGATACTGAGAAAGGCTTGATCGGCCAGCAGGCGCGCCAGAACGGCGGGGACTTCGGCGTCGTTGTACGGTCGGATGGAATCGAATTCGCCCATCATGCTCTCTTGGTGTCGGAACGGCTGCGGTAAGGAGATAAGCCCCCGGAAAGCGGAGCCTGAGATAGACCTGCCATTATACCTAGAAGTCACAATGGAGACCGCGATGCTTGAGACACAGGATTATCAGTGCCCTTATTGCGGCGAGCCGGTGGAGGCCGTGCTCGACCTGTCGGGCGGCGATCAGCAGTACGTCGAGGATTGTCCGGTCTGTTGCCGGCCCATTCTGTTCGACCTGCGCAGTGACGGCGTGGAGTGGACCTTGGCCGTGCGCACGGAGAATGACTGATGCAGCGGGTCTACGAGCCCCAGGACCTTATGGAGGCGGAATTGCTGGTCGGCATGCTGGCCAGCGAGGGGGTCGAGGCGCATCTGACCGGACGCGACCTGGTGGGGGCAGTCGGCGAGCTGCCGGTTGGTGGCCTGCTCGGGCTGCTGGTGGACAACGAGCAGGCGGTGCGGGCGCGGGGCCTGATCGCCGCGTACAATGCCGCCCTGCCGCTGCCCGCGGACGACGCGGATGCGGAGCTCGGTACGCTGCTCTGTTGAGCCCTGGCCCTTTGAGGCGCGCGGCGCCCCCTGCCTGACTGGAGTCCTGTCACCCAATGTGTGGACGTTATGCCCTGTTCCGTTGGTCGCCCGCGTTGGCGGCCATGCCCGGTTTTCCCAGCGACCAGCAACCGCACTGGAGCATCGCGCCGAACAGCCGGGTGCTGATGCTGCGTAATCTGGACGGCGAACGTCGGGCCGCGTCGGCGCGCTGGGGCCTGACGCCCGCCTGGCTGACCGACCTGTCCCGCACCCCGGCCCATGCCCGTGCGGAAACCCTGGCCGAGCAGCCGATGTTTCGCGAGGCCTTCCGCCTGCGGCGCTGCCTGTTGCCGGCCAACGGTTTCTACGAATGGCGCGGAACAGCCCGCAAGCGGCCCTACTGGCTGACGGGCGAGGCGTCGCCCCTGTATTTCGCGGCGCTCTGGGAAGCCTACCCGGTGGAGGGCCACAGCTACCTGAGCACGGCGCTGGTGACCCAGGCCGCAGCCGGGCAACGTCGGCCGTTGATCCTCGATGCCCAGGGGCAGGATATCTGGCTGGATGAACGGGCGGAGTTGCCGGCGTTGCAGGCCCTGCTCGCGCAGCCGCCGGTGGCCTTGCGCGAGCGGGTGCTGGCGGGGCTGGTGAATGATCCCAAGTTGGACGCCCCCGAGTGCCTGACCCCCGCTTAAACGCTTTCGCCTGGACCCGGACGGAACGCGGTCCCTACCGAGCGTAGGGCACGCTCGGGCTCTTTGTAGGAGCGGTCCATGACCGCGATATCGGGCCATGCAGAGGCTTCGCATGGCCCGGCGCTGGCCTGCATGTTCATTACACCCTGAACTGATTGATCAGCCGGCGTTGCTGCTCGGCCAGCTTCGTCAATTCGGCGCTGGCCTGGCTGGCTTCGTCGGCACCGCCGGCCACCTCGCCGGCCACCTGGCCGATATTGATGACGTTGCGGTTGATGTCCTCGGCCACCGCGCTCTGCTCCTCGGCGGCGCTGGCAATCTGGGTGTTCATGTCGTTGATTACCGACACCGCCTGGGTGATGGCGTCCAGCGCCTGGGCGGCCTCGGCGGCATGCTTGACGCTGTCGTCGGTCTTGGCCTGGCTGTCTTCCATGACCCGCACCACTTCGCGGGTGCCGTGCTGCAACTGCTGGATCATGCTCTGGATTTCTTCGGTGGCCTGCTGGGTCTTTTGCGCCAGGTTGCGCACCTCGTCGGCGACCACGGCAAAGCCGCGGCCCTGTTCGCCGGCCCGGGCGGCTTCGATGGCGGCGTTGAGGGCGAGCAGGTTGGTCTGTTCGGCGATGCCACGGATCGCCACCAGGATGGCGTTGATGTTCTCGCTGTCCTTGGCCAGGGTCTGCACCACGCCGACCGCCCGGCCGATTTCGCTGGCCAGGGCGGCGATGGCGTTGGAGGTGTTGTGTACGACGTTCTTGCCCTGGTTGGCGGCCTGGTCGGCATGGTTGGCGGCTTCGGCGGCGTGGGTGGCGTTGCGCGCGACATCCTGGGCAGTGGCCGTCATCTCGTGCACGGCGGTGGCCACCAGGTCGATCTCGGCCATCTGCTTCTGCACCCCCTGGTTGGTGCGGATGGCGATATCGGCGGTGTGTTCGGAGGAGTCGCTGACCTGCTGCACCGAGGTCACCACCTGGCTGATCATGACCTGCAGCTTGCCGAGGAAGGTATTGAAGCCCTTGGCGATCGCGCCGAGTTCGTCGGTGCGGTCGGTGGCCAGGCGGCGGGTCAGGTCGCCTTCGCCCTGGGCGATATCGTCCAGCATGGCGACCATCTGTTTCAGGGGCCGGGCGATGCCATAGCCGACGAACCAGATCACCAGCAGACCGAGGCCGGCCACCAGCAGGCCGACCAGGGCCATGCCAAATATCTCCTGGTCGCGCTGGGCGCTCAGGTCCTTCTGCAGGCTTTGCAGGTCGCCCATCACCGCATCCAGCGGCAGTTGCAGCATCAGGGTCCAGCGCGCGGTGGTGTTGGCGATGCTGAAGGGTAGAAACAGCTCGATCAGCCCACGGTCCTGGTCGACCTCGTAGCTGGCCTGGTCGCTGGACAGTTGCGCGAGGGATGTAACCTTGGCGCTTTTCAACACGCTGCTGGCCGGTTCGCCGAGCTTGCTGGGGTCCTGGGTGAAGGCAACCAGGCGGCCATTGCTGGCGATCAGCGCGAGTTCGCCGGCCCCGTCGTAGAGTTGTTTATCTGCGGCGTTCAGCAGTTCCTGGATGAAGTTCACCGCCAGGTCGACCCCGGCTATGCCGCGGAACTCGCCCTTGACCAGGATGGGCGTGGTGAAGGACGCGAGCATGATCATCTTGCCACCCACGTCATAGGGCGCCGGGTCGATCACGCAGGGGCGCTTGCCTTCCTTCGGGCAGAGGTAGTACTCGCCTTCGCGAACCCCGGTGGGCAGCAATTTTTCGCTTTCCAGGGTGCCGAGGGCGTCGACGGCCAGCTTGCCCTCGGTATTGCGGTACCACCAGGGAATGAAGCGCCCGCTGCCGTCGTAGCCATTCTCCTTGGGCCCGGCATAGAGGTCGTCGCTGGCATCGAAGGCATTGGCCTCCCAGCCGATATAGGTGCCCAGCAGCTTGGGGTTCTGTTCCGAGGTTTCGCGAACCAGGTTCGACAGTTCCTCGCGGCTGAGGGCGAGCAGGGCGCCGCCGTTCTCGTCGGTCATGCCGAGCATGGCATTGACCCTGGCCAGGTCTGCGGTGATCTGTAGGGGGATTTCCAGCTCGCGCTGGATCAGTCCGACCTGGGCCCTGGCCAGGCTGGCGAGGCGCTGCTCGATCACCTGTTCCAGTAGGGCCTTGGTCCGCACTTGCACCAGGTTCTGGGTCCCCGCGCTGGAATAGAGCGCGTACAGCACCAGCGCCACCACCACGGCCAGAATGCTGGCGCCGGCCAGGACCGCGATGGAAAACTGGATGGACTTGAATTTCATATGCACCCCGGATGCGAAAGTGTCGCCTGTCCGTGGCTATCGGCCAGCCCTAGGAGAATCCTTAGTGGCCTGAACAAATAAAAGAAGCTGGTAGTCATTTCTGCAAGCCGCATTGGTGCGCGGCCTGCAAGTGACTTAGGATTGCGCCTTCATCGCCCCCTCATTAAATGGAGAACGAGAACGCCATGGCCCCCCTGTTTCGCCTTACCGGACTGCTCACTGTAGTGCTGCTGGCCGGCTGCCAGGCCATCAATACCACCAGCGGCGGTGCCGTGGGCGTCGAACGCAAACAATACATGTTCAGCATGCTGTCGACCGAGCAGGTCAACCAGATGTCGGCTCAATCCTATCAGCAGACGCTCCAGCAGGCTTCGGGCAAGGGCGTGCTGGACAAAAGCAGTCGCAATGCCAAGCGCCTGGACGCCATTGCCGGGCGGCTGATCGCCAAGGCACCGATCTTTCGCCCGGATTCGGCGCGTTGGCAATGGCAGGTGAGCCTGATCGATAGCCCGGAGCTGAACGCCAGTTGTGGCCCGGGCGGCAAGATCATCTTCTACAGCGGGCTGATCGAGAAGCTGAAGCTGAGCGACGACGAGATCGCCGCGGTGATGGGCCATGAGATCGCCCATGCCCTGCGCGAGCACGGACGCGAAGCCATGTCCAAGGCCTATGGCATCGAGATCGCCAAGCAGGGCGCCGGCGCGCTGCTGGGTCTGGGCCAGGACAGCATGGCCCTGGCCGACACCGTGGTGCAGTACGGCATGACCCTGCCCAACAGCCGCGGCAACGAGAACGAAGCGGACCTCATCGGTCTGGAGCTTTCTGCACGGGCCGGCTTCGATCCCAATGCCGCCGTCAGCCTGTGGCAGAAGATGGGCCGGGCCAGCGAAGGCGCGCCGCCGGAATTCATGAGCACGCACCCGGCCTCTAGCAGCCGGATAGCCGCGTTGCAGGCCGCGATTCCCAAGGTCATGCCCTTGTACCAGCAAGCCAAGGGCGGTCGTTAAGTCAGGGGGCGCTTCTCAGGGCTGGGCCTTGGCGGCGAACGGCTGGGTGCTCAGGCCCAGCTGGGCGCGGAAGCTTTCCATGTCGAACATGGTGCAGATCTCCTGCACCTCGCCGGTCGAGGTCAGGGTCCAGAAGGCCATGGCGGCGATGCTCAGTACCCGGTCGCTCGGCGGATAACCCAGGGTGGGTTTTTCGATGGTGCCGATCAGGGTGCTCCAGGTCACCACCTTGTTGCCTTCGGCCAGGCATTCCTCGACCACCACCTCCAGGTCCGGCATGGCGCTGCGGATCTCCAATATCAACTGGGCAAAACCGGCGCTGCCCAGTGGTCGGTCGACGAACGAACTCTTGTAGAGAAAATCCTTGCTGTGCAGCTGCTCGGCCAGGGCCAGGCGACCCTTGTTCCAGGACAGGTCGATATGCTGGCGCACCACTTTCTTCAACTCATCCAGTGACATACTGCGCTCCTGTCGACGGATTAACGGCTGCTGTGAGTTATCCATCTTAGCAGCCGCAACCCTGCCGTCACGGCCCTGGCGCAATCCGGGTCACTGGTTTCGTCGGTGCGCTTTTCGTAGGGTGGATTAGTCGCGCAGAACGCAGGTCTGGCAAGCTATGCCGCACCTGCCGCGCGGCGTAACCCACGCGGACGGGCGCTCCCCGGCGAATGAATTCGACCCGATCAACTCCTTTAAGAAATAACCCCACCGAGCCTGAGGCCTTGATAACCGGCATACAGCGCCAGGGCGGCGAAGGCGCCCGCGGCCACCCGGCGAATCAGGTCCAGCGGCAGGCGTTCGGCGGCAAAGTTGCCGGCCAGTACCACTGGCACATTGGCCAGCAGCATGCCCAGGGTCGTGCCTATGACCACCAATATGAAGTGCGGGTACTGGGCGGCGAGCATCACGGTCGCGACCTGGGTCTTGTCGCCCATCTCGGCGAGAAAGAACGCGATCAGGGTGGTCAGGAAGGGGCCGTAGCGTTTGAAACCGGTGCTTTCGTCATCGTCCAGCTTGTCCGGAACCAGGGTCCAGAGCGCCACGGCGACGAAGGATGCGGCGAGGGTCCAGCTCAGGGCGGCGGGGGAGAAGAAGCTGGCGACCCAGTTGCCGATGGCGCCGGCGGCGAAGTGATTGGCCAGGGTGGCGACCACTATGCCGGCGATGATGGGCCAGGGCCGGCGAAAGCGCGCGGCCAGCAACAGGGCGAGCAACTGGGTCTTGTCGCCGATTTCGGCCAGGGCAACGATCAAGGTGGGGATGTACAGCGATTCCATCGGACTTCCTGAGGGGCGGGTCAAGATAGCTATGACACATACGACCTTCCCGCCCCGGGTGAGGTGTACGTGTCATAGGTCTTGTCGAACCCCGGGCCGTTGAAGGCCGAAGGTCGCACGCACCAGGGTCGGTTGACCCAGTATGTTGACGCGTGCCGGGCGGGCCAGCCATGAAGGCGGCCCGCGGGAGACTACTCCCCTAGGACGGGCGCAGTGTGCCCAACTGCGGCCGGTGAGGCAAGTCCGTCTGGCCAACGTCAGCGCCGGTTGGCCTGGTAGATGCGAAAGCCCTGGCCTTCGGCCAGGGTGTGGCAGGGGCCCAGGTGTTCTTCGATCAGCGGCTGGTACCTGAGGAAACTGTTGGCCACCAGGCGCAGTTCGCCGCCGGGTTTGAGGTGCTCGACCGCCTGACGCAGCAGGCGTTCCGTGGCCTGGTAGTCGGTGTGTACGCCTTCATGGAAGGGCGGGTTGCTGAGAATGGCATTCAGTCCTAGCGGGGCCGCGTCTATGCCGTCGCCGGTCAGCACCTCGGCCTCTAGGCCATTGGCGGCCAGGGTCATGCGGCTGCTGGCGGCGGCGAAGGCGTCGACATCCAGCAGGGTCAGCTGGTTATGGGGGAAGCGCCGTTTCAGGGCCGCGCCCAAGACCCCGGCGCCGCAGCCGAAATCCAGAATATGCCCGCTCGGCAATTTATCCAGGTGCTGCAGCAGCAGGGCGCTGCCGCGGTCCAGGCGGCCATGGCTGAAGACACCGGGCAGGCTGATCACGTGCAGGGGACCATCCGCCAGCTCAAGCTCGTAGCGCTGGGCCAGGCTCTCCAGGTCGGGTGCCGCCGGGGCCTGGTCGATGCGCACCTGCCAGAGCTGGCAGTGGCGCGCGCTGTCGAGCTTGAACGGCTTGCCGAAGGGCGACAGTTGCTTGGCGGCGCGCTCGATGCCGCTGCGCTTCTCGCCCACCAGAAACAGGTTGCCACCGGGCAGGCGGGCGGCCAGGGCCTGCAGCAGGTAGTCGGTCAGCTCGCGGGATTTGGGCAGAAACAGCACCGCGCTGTCGAACGCTGCAGTGGGCAGGTGTACGCCAAATTGGCAGCGGCCCGGGAAACGGCTGTCCAGTTTGGCCTGCTCGCCGGCATGCCAGCTCCAGCCATGGGCGGCGGGCAACCGCTCGAACAGCTCGTCGGCCGGCAGCCCGGCGAGCAGGAGGTTGCCGCCAAACAGCTCGGCTTGGCGCAACAGTACTTCGCTTCGCGGGTCCATGGGCATTTCTCCGGCCGACAAAAAGGGGCGAAGCATAACAAAGGCGGCGATGGGTTACCCGGTGCGTGGGGTATGCGCCGATTGGCCACGCGTTTATTTCCCTTGAGGGTTGGGCCAGAACACCAGGTGCCGTTAAGGCGATGGGTATCGCTGCGCTCAACCGCATCCTACGGTTTGGAGTCTCGGATTACATTCGGGTGGGGGTTCACCTCGACTCGATCCAGAGCCTGGAGGGTTGGGCCTGAACGCCCGTTGCCGTTAAGGCGATGGGTATCGCTGCGCTCAGCCTGTAGGCGGCCCCACCCATCCTACGGTGTTTAATCCACCCGCCGGCGCGGGGTGCCGGCGAAGAAGGCTTGGGCGTTTTCGGTCAGTTGCCCGACTATCCGTTGCCGCGCCTCGCGGCTGCCCCAGGCGTTGTGTGGGGTGACGATCAGCCGGGGAATATCGGCCGCCAGCAGGGGGTTGCCGTCGCGGGGCGGCTCCTGGGTCAGCACGTCGCTGGCGGCGCCGCCCAGGTGGCCGCTGCGCAGTGCATCGGCCAGGGCCTGTTCGTCGACCAGGCCGCCGCGGGCGGTGTTGATCAACAGGGCGCCGGGTTTCATCAGGCGCAGCTGTTCGGCACCGATCAGGTGACGGGTCTGCTCGTTGAGCGGGCAGTGCAGGGTCAGGGCATCGACCTGGGGCAGCAGTTGGTCCAGCGGCAGGCGGTCGGCGCGCGACGGGCGGCCGGGCAACTGGCCGAGCAGCACATGCATGCCGAAGGCTTCGGCGAGCCGGGCCACGGCGCCACCCAGTTCACCATGGCCGAGCAGGCCGAGGGTCTTGCCGGCCAGTTCGATGATCGGGAAATCCAGCAGGCAGAACTGCGATGCCTGTTGCCAGTGCCCGGCGCGCACCGCGGCCTGATAGTCCGGCAGGCGGGTGGCCAGGGCCAGCAACAGCATCAGGGTGTGCTGGGCCACCGAGGCGGTGCCGTAGCCCTGGCAGTTGCAGACGGTGATGCCCCGGGAGCGGGCGGCGGCCAGGTCGATCGGGTTGGTGCCGGTGGCGGCGACCAGCACCAGTTCCAGTTCGGGGCAGGCGGCGAAGGTCGCGGCCGTCAGCGGCACCTTGTTGCTGATGACCACTCGGGCGCCCCGCAGGCGTTCTATAACCTGCTCGGGGTCGGTGCCGGGATGCAGCACCAGTTCGCCGAAGCACTGGGCGAGCGGGGCGAGATCGAGGTCGCCGAGGTCCAGGGAACTGTGGTCGAGAAACACGGCGCGTGCACTGATCGTCATCAGCTGTACCTTTTTTGCGGTCGGGGGACGGGGTAAGGTGGCCAGCCTAGCAGAGGTCACACGGAGCCCCCCCATGTACTGGACCGAATTTTTGACCGTCGCCCTGATCCACCTGCTCGCCGTGGCCAGTCCGGGTCCGGACTTCGCCATAGTGGTGCGTGAGAGCGTGGCCTCGGGCCGGCGCGCCGGTACCTGGACGGCCATAGGTGTCGGTTCGGGGATCTTCGTGCATGTGGCTTATTCGCTGCTGGGCATCGGCCTGGTCGTGTCGCAGTCCATCGTGCTGTTCAACGCGCTGAAGTGGCTAGCGGCGGCCTACCTGCTGTATATCGGGATCAAGGCGCTGCGGGCCAAGCCGATGGATCCGGCAACTGCCGAAGTCACCCGTGGCGTCGGTGAACGCAGCGCCCGTGGCGCCTTTATCACCGGCTTCGTCACCAATGGGCTGAACCCCAAGGCCACCCTGTTTTTCCTCTCGCTGTTCACCGTGGTTATTAATCCCCACACCCCGCTGTCGGTGCAGGCCGGTTATGGGGTCTACCTGGCACTGGCCACCGCGCTCTGGTTCTGCCTGGTGGCCCTGCTGTTCAGCCAGTCGCGGGTGCGCGCCAGCTTCGCCCGCATGGGCCACTGGTTCGACCGGACCATGGGCGCGGTGCTGGTGGCCCTGGGTGTGAAGCTGGCGTTTACCGAGTTGCGGTGAGCTGCGTAGGCCTGATGGCGGCACGGAAAAAGCCGGTGCGCGCGGCGCACCCTACGGGTCGGCGTGGGTAACCTTGATCCTGTAGCAGGATCCCGCCGCGTCTA
>DATDTH010000367.1:0-5114 GCA_035290985.1 Pseudomonas sp.
TCCGGCCGTTTTTCCTTCAGCATCCACACGGGAGAACGGCATGCGTTGGGGAACCTATTTCGCCGTGTGCGCGGCGGTGATCAGCGTCGGGCTGGCGCTGGGCCTGAGCCTGCCGCTGGTGTCCCTGCGCCTGGACAGCTGGGGTCATGGCAGCTTCGCCATCGGCGTCATGGCGGCGATGCCGGCCATCGGCGTGCTGCTCGGCGCGCGCCTGGCCGGCCCCCTGGCGGGTCGGTTGGGCACCCCGCGCACCTTTCGCCTGTGCCTGTTGGTCAGCGCGGTGGCGGTGGCCCTGCTTGCGGTCTGGCCGTCCTATGGCTTGTGGTTGCTGCTGCGCCTGGCCATAGGCATCTCCCTGACCCTGGTCTTCGTCCTCGGGGAAAGCTGGATCAACCAACTGGTGGCGGATCGTCTGCGCGGGCGATTGGTGGCCCTGTACGGCAGCGGTTTCGCCGTCAGCCAGCTCTGCGGCCCTTTGCTGCTGACGCTGCTGGGCACCGCCGACGACCGGGCCTTCTGGTTCGCCGCCGGCCTGCTGGTGGTCGGCAGCCTGGTGCTGCTGGGGCGCGATGGCGCCCCGCGGGTCGAGGCGGACAGCCTGTCAGGTCGCGGCATTGGCGACTTCTGCCGGCACTGGCCGGCGATTGCCTGGGCGGTGGTGTTGTTCGCCGCCTTCGAGGCCATGGTGCTGACCCTGTTTCCGGTCTACATGCTGCGCGAGGGCTTCAGTGCGCAGCAGGGGCTGTGGATGGTCAGCGCGGTGGTGCTCGGCGAGGCGATCCTGCAGTTGCCGATCGGCTGGCTGGCCGATCGCATGCCGCGACGGCGGCTGTTCCGGTTCTGCGGCCTGGGCTTGCTGCTGAGCAGCCTGAGCCTGCCGCCGCTGCTGCACACGGTCTTGATCTGGCCGCTGCTGGTGCTGTTCGGGGCCAGTGCCGGCGGGCTCTATACCCTGTCGCTGATCCTGATCGGCGAACGTTTTCGCGATGCCGCGCTGGTGCGCGCCAATGCCCATATCGCCGTGCTCTGGGGTGTCGGCTGCCTGCTCGGGCCACTGTCCACCGGGGCCGGCAGCCAATGGATCAGCGGCCACGCGCTGCCGATGCTGATGGCCGCCGGCGCCGCCGTGTTCGTCTGGCTGGCCTGGCGCCGGGCGGCCTTCGGAGAGGAAGCAGCGGTACAGCCCCTGGCCAAATAAGGTCCCCAGCGGGTCGTTGAAAGGTAGCCAGCAGTTTTTCAACGGCCGGTTCAGGCCATTGAAAAACGTAGGCGAGGCAGCCGAGACAAGGCAAAAACAGGCGAGGAAGCGGAGTTTACGAGGTGTAAATGAGCATTCCGAGCCTGTTTTTAACGCCGTATCGGCAACGCAGGTAGTTTTTCAACAGCCTGTTAGAGCATGCGCTCCAGGCCGACGGCCTGTGCCAGCCAGGCATTGAGGTGCCGCCAGAAGCCACCGGGCTCGCGGGTGAGCTTATGGACCCGGCCCTGGTCCTCGGCTTGCCAGCGCAGGGTGCCGGACTCCAGCAGGACTTCGTAGCTGACGGTGGGCGCCATGCCCTCCAGGGTCAAGGCGCGCACCGCCTCGGTCAGTTGCGCGCTGTCCACCACCACGCCGACTTCGGTGTTCCAGAGCACCGAGCGCGGATCGAAATTGAAGGAGCCGATAAACACCTTCTGCCGGTCGAAGAGCACCGCCTTGCTGTGCAGGCTCGATTCCGAGGAGCCGGTGAGGCTGTAGACGGCGGGTTCGTCCGGCAGCCGACGCAGCTCGTACAGCTGGATACCGTGCCTGAGCAGGGCCTTGCGATAGGGCGCATAGCCGCCATGCACGGCCGGCACGTCGGTGGCCTCCAGGGAATTGGTCAGCAGGCGGATCTGGACCCCGGCGTCGGCCCGTTCGAGCAGGTAGGCGAGCCCCTCTTCGGCCGGCACGAAATAGGCCGAGATCAGTATCAGCTCCTGCTCGACCGCCAGCAATTCGGGGGTCAGCTGGGTGGTGAGCAGCAGTCGCGGGTCCGGCTCGTCCCGGGCCAGCACCTTGCTTGGCGCATCCCAGAGCGCCTGGCCGTGGGCCCAGATTAGCTCGCTGAGCCAGGTCTGCAGCTGGGGTCGCTGCTGGTAGGCCATCAGCCGGTCATACAGCGGCTGCTGGCTGCGCCGCGCCTGCTCGAGGCTGGTGTCCAGCGCGCGGCGCAGCGCGTCCAGTGCCGGGGTCGAGGGCTGGCGCCAGACGAACTGCTGGATGGGTTTGCTCAGGGCGCTGTTCCAGTACTGGTCGAAGCTCTGGCCCAGTTGCTCGGCCACCGGACCGACCCCCAGCAGGTCGATGTCGGTGAAATTCAACCCGCGCTCCACGCCGAAATACTCGTCGCCCAGGTTGCGTCCGCCGACTATGGCCACGCTGTTGTCGACCAGCCACAGCTTGTTGTGCATGCGCCGGTGCTGGCGCGACAGGTTGAGCAGGCGACCCAGGGTGCGGGTTACGCCCGTGCTGCGGCCCAGGTGCAGGGGGTTGAAGACGCGAATCTGGATATTGGGGTGGGCCGCCAGGACGGCGATCTGGTAGTCGCGGCCGTCGCTTCCAGTGTCGTCCAGCAGCAGGCGGACCCGCACGCCACGGTCGGCGGCCTGCAGCAACTCCTCGAGCAGGGCGCGGGTGCTCAGGCCGTCGTGCACTATGTAGTACTGCAGGTCCAGGCTGTGCTGGGCGGCGCGGGCCAGCTCGGCGCGGGCGCGAAACGCCTCGCCCGCGTTGGGCAGCAGGCGAAAGCCGGAACGGCCCTGATGGGCGGCGGACCTGGCCAGGATGGCGGCACCGAAGGCCGAGTCCGCGGCGGGTAGGGCCTGGGATGGCAATCGCGGAGGCGGGCTGGCGCAGCCGCTCAGGCCGCAGATCAGCAGTCCGTACAGCAGGTAACGGATTGGCACGGGGCCTCCGAAGCGAGTCGTTCTGAGTCAGGTTGGACGCTGCGCTTCGAACAAGATTCAGCTAATCGATTTGGGCCAGTAAAGCGGTCACGGTTTCGCCGACGGTGCGTACCGCCTGCTCGATGCTGGCGGTGGGTTTGGCGGCGTAGTTCAGGCGCAGGCAGTTGCGGTACTTGCCGGCGGCGGAAAAGATGCAGCCTGGGGCGATCTGCACCCCATGCGGCAGCAGGGCCCGGTTCAGGCGCAGGGTGTCGAAGGTTTCGTCCAGTTCGATCCACAGCAGGAAACTGCCCTGGGGGCGGCTGACCCGGGTGCCGGGTGGAAAGTAGCGGATCACCCAGTCGATCATCAGGTCGCGACTGCGGGCGTACTGGCTGCGCATGCGCCGCAGGTGGGGCTCGTAGTGGCCGCCGGCGATGAACTCGGCCAGGGCCAGTTGCGGCAGCTGCGCGGTGCTGCCGGTGCCCATGTATTTCATGTGCAGCACGCGGTCCAGGTAGCGCCCCGGGGCTATCCAGCCGATGCGCAGGCCGGGCGCCAGGGTCTTGGAAAATGAACTGCACAGGAGCACGCGGCCATCCTCGTCATAGGACTTGATGGTGCGTGGGCGCGGGTAGCTGTAGGCCAGTTCGCCGTAGACGTCGTCCTCGATGATCGCCACGTCATAGCGCTGCGCCAGGGCCAGCAGGGCGCGCTTGTTGGCGTCAGGCATGATGTAGCCCAGGGGGTTGTTGCAGCTGGGTGTGAGCTGGATGAGCTTGATCGGCCATTGTTCCAGGGCCAGCTCCAGGGCTTCCAGGCTGATCCCGGTCAGCGGGTCGGTGGGCAGCTCGAGGGCTTTCATGCCGAAGCCCTTGAGCGCCTGCATCACGCCATGAAAGCTTGGCGAGTCGACCGCGACTATGTCGCCCGGCTCGCAGATCGCCCGGATGGCAGCCGACAGCGCCTCATGGCAGCCGCTGGTGATGACGATGTCCTGGTAGGGAATCTGGCAGCCGGAATCGAGCACCAGGCGTGACACCTGCTCGCGCAACGCCTGGTCGCCATGGATGCAGCCATAGGTCAGGCTGTTCAGGTCCTGGCGCCGGCTCAGGCGCGAGAGCGAGCGCAGCAGCGGCTTGAGGGTCGGCCCGCTGATGTCCGGCCGGCCACGGCCGAGCTGGATCATCTGGTCGCGGCCAGGCGGGATGCTGATCAGTTCCAGCACCTGTTCCCACTGGGAAACCTCCACCGGGCGCTGGGCAGTGCGGCTGATGGCCGGCAGGGCCGGCATCTGGCGGGCGGTCGGGACGAAATAGCCGGACTTGGGGCGCGGCGTGGCCAGGCCATTGTCCTCCAGCAGCCGGTAGGCCTGCTGCACCGTGCTCAGGCTGACGCCATGCTCCAGGCTGAGGGCGCGTACCGAGGGCAGGCGATCGCCGGGCCGGTACAGGCCCTGTTCGATGCGGGTACCCAGCAAGGCGGCCAGGTCGACATAAAGGCTCATGACAGTTGGTCTTTTTTAAGAATTTTCGATAGGCCGACCAGTACAGATTGGCCAGAAATCCGTCATTCAGCCGACTAAAGGCGAATCTGTATGAATTTAATACCCGGTTTTTGAATCTGTCACGTTTTCCACCGGCCGCTCATCATGAACTCCCAATGGCACCCGCGAACAGGGAGAACAGGATGAACGGGCTCGGCGATCCACGACTGACACTGCAACGCCATGAACTGGCGGCCGATGGCCGCGCCCGGGTGACGGCCGGCCACCGCGGCGGCGTTCCTGGCGAAAGCCGCTGGGCGCTGTTCTGGCGCAGATTGACCACCCGGCGTGCCCTGCTCGAGCTGGATGACGGGCAGTTGCAGGATATCGGCCTGACCCGCGAACAGGCCCGGGCCGAAGCCCTGTTGCCGTTCTGGAGGCTTTAGGTCAGGGTGCAACAGGATTCCGTAGGGTGCGCCGGGCGTCGCTACGCTCAGCGCACCGCAACGCTTCGACG
The DNA here is from genome assembly GCA_035290985.1 of Pseudomonas sp. Classification (GTDB taxonomy): domain Bacteria; phylum Pseudomonadota; class Gammaproteobacteria; order Pseudomonadales; family Pseudomonadaceae; genus Aquipseudomonas. The sequence goes on from DATDTH010000367.1 coordinate 4,911, forward strand.
AAACCCGCTGCCCCGGATTGTGCCAAGGCTTATTCCGTATCTACAAAATCGGCCGGCCACCCCATGCAACCTGGGCTCCGCTAACCCATGGGGCGGCTGTGGCAGGCCGTTGAAAAACGTAGGCGAGGCAGCCGAGACAAGGAAAAAACAGGCGAGGAAGCGGACTGGGCTCGCATACGAGTTTACTAGGTGTAAATGAGCATT
>DATDTH010000368.1:0-8961 GCA_035290985.1 Pseudomonas sp.
TGCTGACTCAGTTCGAGGCCGCGGGCCTGGTGGTGCGCCACAACTTCGACGGCGGCCACGCGGTGTTCGAGCTGGCCGATGGCGGCCATCACGATCATATGGTCTGCGTCGATACCGGTGAGGTGATCGAGTTCTTCGACACCGAAATCGAGAAGCGCCAGCGCGAGATCGTCCAGGAGCATGGCTTCGAGATGGTCGACCACAACCTGGTGCTCTACGTGCGCAAGAAGCGCTGAGCCTCGGGCATCAGCCAAAAAAGCGACCCTCGGGTCGCTTTTTTTATGCAGGGGCATTTCCCGAAGGTATCTTCAGCATGGGTATCGCTGCGCTCAACCCATCCTACGGCTCAACCCATCTACGGGTTCGCGGGTTAGGCCTGGGTGGCGCTGCTGACCATCTGCCGGGCGTGGGCCAGGGATTCCTCGGTCAGGTCCAGGCCGCCGAGCATGCGCGCGATCTCCTCGACCCGCTGCACGCCGTCCAGGCTGGCCACCGCGGTGCGGGTGGCGTCGTCACCCCGGGCCTTGTGCACGAACAGGTGGTGATGGCCCTGGGCGGCGACTTGCGGCAGGTGGGTGACGGTCAACACCTGGCCGCGTTCACCCAGGCGGCGCAGCAGCTGGCCGACCACTTCGGCGGTCGGGCCGCCGATGCCGACGTCCACTTCGTCGAACACCAGGGTCGGTACCCGTGAGGTCTGGGCGGTGATCACCTGGATCGCCAGGCTGATGCGCGACAGCTCGCCGCCCGAGGCGACCTTGGCCAGGGCCTTGAGTGGTTGGCCAGGGTTGGCGCTGACCAGGAATTCCAGCTGCTCCAGGCCGTTGGGGTGGGGGTCGCTGCTGCTGTGTAGCGTCAATTTGATATTGAAGCGTCCGCCGGGCATGCCCAGGCGCTGGATTTCGCCTTCGACGGCCTCGGCCAGCCGGCCGGCGGCGGCGTGGCGCAGCTGGCTGAGTTCGGCGGCCTTTTCCTGGTAGTGCCGCGCGTAGGCAGTCAGCTCCTCGCCCAGGCGTTCGGTGGCCTGGTCGTCGGCGTTCAGGCTTTCCAGTTCCTCGAACAATTGCTGCTGCAGGGCGCCCAGTTCCGTGGGCTGGATGCGGTGCTTGCGCGCCAGGGTGTAGATGGCGTCCAGGCGTTCCTCCAGCTGCTGTTGGCGGACGGGGTCGGCGTCGAAGTGGTCGAGGAAGCGGTTCAGCTCGCCGACCGCCTCTTCCACCTGGATCTGCGCGCTGGCCAGCAGGTTCACCGCTTCACCCAGGGCGCCCTGGGGGCTGTTGAACGGGGCCAGGCGCTGCAGGCTGGCGCCCAGGGTCGAGAGCACATTGCCGCCGTCGTGCTCGCTGCATTGCTCCAGCACCAGGCGGCAGGCGGCCAGCAGGCTTTCGGCGTTGGACAGGGCCTTATGGTCCTGCTCCAGTTGGCCCAGTTCCTGTTCGCCCAGGGCCAGGTTGTCCAGTTCTTCCAGCTGGTAGCTGAGCAGTTGATGGCGCGCGCGCTGCTCGTCGCCGGCGCTGGACAGGCGCTCGAGCTCTTGGCGGGTCTGGCGCCAGCGCTGGGCGGCCAGTTGCACCTGGCGGGCCAGGTCCTGGCTGCCGGCGTATTCGTCGAGCAGGCGGCGGTGGGTCTCGGGCTTGAGCAGGGACTGGTGCTCGTGCTGGTTGTGGATGTCGATCAGCAGCTCGCCCAGGGCCTTGAGGTCGCCCTGGGGACAGGTCGAGCCATTGATGTAGCCGCGCGAGCGGCCTTCGGCGGTGATCACCCGGCGCAGGATGCAGGGGCCGTCGCTGTCCAGGTCGCGCTCGGCGAGCCAGGCGCGGGCTTCGGGGATATCGGTCAGGTCGAAGCTGGCGAGGATGTCGGCCTTGTCCGCGCCCGGGCGGACCACGCCACTGTCGGCGCGGTCGCCCAGGGTCAGGCCCAGGGCGTCGAGCATGATCGACTTGCCGGCACCGGTCTCCCCGGTGATGACGCTCATGCCACTGTCGAGTTCGAGGTCGAGGTGTTCGACTATGGCGTAGTTGTGTACGGACAGGTGCACCAGCATGGCGGCCACTCCCAGGCGTTATGTCTGGTTATTTATACAGTGTTTTGTTTTGGCCTGACAATGCTCCGCTGGTCGATTGGTTCCGGTTTTTTGCCGGTCGGCTGCAGGGGCTTGGCCTTGAAGCTGGGAATTCCGGCCCCATATAGGCGGCAGAAGCCTGAGTTAAGGCGCGCAGTCGATTTCGAAAGGAGAAACCTATGGCAGACGAACAAATCCATGAAACCCAGCTCCCTGACGTAGCCCCCGAGGCCGAAGCGGTATCGAGCGGTGACGTGGATGCGCGCATCCAGGTGCTCGAGGAAGAACTGGCTGCGGCCCAGGACCAGGCTCTGCGCGTTGCGGCTGATTTGCAGAACGTGCGCCGCCGCGCCGAGCAGGACGTGGAGAAGGCCCACAAGTTCGCCCTGGAAAAGTTCGCCAACGACCTGCTGCCGGTGGTGGACAGCCTGGAACGCGGGCTGGAGTTGTCTGATGCGGGCAATGAAGCCCTGCGTCCGATGCGCGAAGGCATGGAACTGACGCTGAAGATCTTCCACGACACGCTGCGGCGCTATCAACTGGTTGCCATCGACCAGGAAGGCGTGCCGTTTAATCCGGAGCAGCACCAGGCCATGGCGATGCAGGAAAGCACCCATGCCGAGCCCAACAGCGTGCTCAAGGTGTTCCAGAAGGGCTACCTGCTCAGCGGCCGCCTGTTGCGCCCGGCCATGGTCGTGGTCAGCAAGGCCCCCGCGGAAACGCCGCCTTCGATCGACGAGCAGGCTTGAAATTCGCCGGCGCGCCCCCATCTGTTAGATCAAGCGATTTCGTACTACCGCGGGCGGTAAAACCGGATCGTGGCAACCTCAAAATTTCGGGAGAGTAAAATGGGCAGAATTATCGGTATCGACCTGGGGACCACCAACTCCTGCGTCGCGATCATGGAAAACGGCAAGGCCAAGGTCATCGAGAACGCCGAAGGCGCGCGCACCACGCCCTCGATCATCGCCTACACCAACGATGGCGAGATTCTGGTCGGTCAGTCCGCCAAGCGTCAGGCCGTGACCAATCCGCACAACACCATCTACGCGGTCAAGCGCCTGATCGGCCGTCGCTTCGATGAAGATGTCGTGCAGAAAGACATCCAGATGGTGCCGTACAAGATTGCCAAGGCCGATAACGGCGACGCTTGGGTGGAAGTGCGCGGCCAGAAACTGGCGGCGCAGCAGATTTCCGCCGAAGTGCTGAAGAAAATGAAGAAGACCGCCGAAGACTACCTCGGCGAGCCTGTGACCGAAGCGGTCATCACGGTGCCGGCCTATTTCAACGACAGCCAGCGCCAGGCCACCAAGGACGCCGGTCGCATCGCCGGTCTGGACGTCAAGCGCATCATCAACGAGCCGACCGCGGCCGCTCTGGCCTACGGCATGGACAAGGCCAAGGGCGACCACACCGTGATCGTCTACGACCTGGGTGGCGGCACCTTCGATATCTCGGTGATCGAAATCGCCGAAGTCGATGGCGAGCACCAGTTCGAAGTGCTGGCCACCAACGGTGACACCTTCCTCGGCGGCGAGGACTTCGACATCCGTCTGATCGACTACCTGGTCGACGAATTCAAGAAAGAAACCGGGATGAACCTCAAGGGTGATCCCCTGGCGATGCAGCGCCTGAAGGAAGCGGCGGAAAAGGCCAAGATTGAGTTGTCCTCCAGCCAGCAGACCGACGTTAACCTGCCCTATATCACCGCCGACGCCAGCGGTCCGAAGCACCTGAACGTGAAAATTTCCCGCGCCAAGCTGGAAGCCCTGGTGGAAGACCTGGTGCAGCGCACCATCGAGCCCTGCCGTATCGCCCTGAAGGACGCCGGTGTCGACGTCGGTGCCATTCACGACGTGATCCTGGTCGGCGGTCAGACCCGCATGCCGCTGGTGCAGAAGCTGGTTACCGAGTTCTTCGGCAAAGAAGCACGCAAGGACGTCAACCCGGACGAGGCCGTGGCCTTGGGCGCTGCGATTCAAGGCGCCGTGCTGTCGGGCGATGTGAAGGACGTGCTGCTGCTGGACGTCAGCCCGCTGACCCTGGGTATCGAAACCATGGGTGGGGTGATGACCGCGCTGATCGAGAAGAACACCACCATTCCGACCAAGAAGTCCCAGGTGTTCTCCACCGCCGACGACAACCAGGGCGCGGTGACCATCCACGTGCTGCAGGGCGAGCGTAAGCAGGCGGCATCGAACAAGTCCCTGGGCAAGTTCGACCTGGCCGATATCCCGCCGGCTCCCCGTGGCGTGCCGCAGATCGAAGTGACCTTCGACATCGATGCCAACGGCATCCTGCATGTGGGCGCGAAGGACAAGGCCACTGGCAAGCAGCAGTCCATCGTGATCAAGGCCAACTCCGGCTTGAGCGAGGAAGAGATCCAGCAGATGGTGCGTGATGCCGAGGCCAACGCCGAGGAAGACCGCAAGTTCGAAGAGCTGGCCGGCGCGCGCAACCAGGGCGACGCCCTGGTGCACGCCACTCGCAAGATGATCACCGAGGCGGGCGACAAGGCCACCGCGGACGAGAAAACCGCCATCGAAAAAGCCCTGGGCGAACTGGAAGTGGCCGTGCGTGGCGACGACAAGGCAGCCATCGAGGCTAAAATGACCGCTTTGTCCGAAGTTACCGCTCCGCTGGCGCAAAAAATGTACGCTGAGCAGCCGCAGGCCGGCGAACCGGCCCAAGGCTCGAATGAGGGCAAGGGCGCGGACGACGTGGTCGACGCGGAGTTCGAGGAAGTCAAAGACAACAAGTAAGCCCCGGCTTGCTTTCGCTCTAGCCGGTCAAGGCCGCGGTCTTGATCGGTACGATTCGCTGCGCGGGAGCTTGCTCCCGCGTTGGCGTGTCTGGGGGAAGACGATTTGAGAGTGCAGAAGACTTATGGCTAAGCGTGACTATTACGAAGTGCTGGGTGTGGAGCGCGGGGCTAGCGAGGCGGAGCTGAAAAAGGCTTACCGGCGCCTGGCCATGAAGCACCACCCGGATCGCAATCCGGACGATAAGGCGTCGGAGGAGAAGTTCAAGGAGGCCAACGAGGCCTACGAGGTGCTCTCCGACGCCAGCAAGCGCGCGGCCTTCGACCAGTACGGTCATGCCGGCGTCGACCCGCAAATGGGTGGCGGCGGGGGCTTCGGCGGTGGCGGTGCGAACTTCTCCGATATCTTCGGTGACGTATTCAGCGACTTCTTCGGCGGGGCGCGGGGCGGTCAGCGTGGCGGTGCCCAGCGCGGCAGCGACCTGCGCTACACCCTGGAGCTGGACCTGGAAGAGGCGGTGCGCGGCACCACGGTCACCATTCGCGTGCCGACCCTGGTCAACTGCAAGCCCTGCGATGGCTCGGGCGCCAAGAAGGGCACCGCGCCGGTCACCTGCACCACCTGTGGCGGCATCGGCCAGGTGCGCATGCAGCAGGGCTTCTTCTCGGTGCAGCAGACCTGCCCGCGTTGCCATGGCAATGGCAAGATGATTGCCGAGCCCTGCACCTCCTGCCACGGCCAGGGTCGGGTGGAAGAGCACAAGACCCTGTCGGTGAAGGTGCCGCCGGGTGTCGATACCGGTGACCGCATTCGCCTGTCGGGCGAAGGCGAGGCCGGTGGCATGGGTGGTCCGGCGGGCGACCTGTACGTGGTGGTCAATGTGCGCGAGCACGCAATTTTCCAGCGCGACGGCAAGCACCTGTATTGCGAAGTGCCGATCAGCTTCGCCGATGCGGCCCTGGGTGGCGAGCTGGAAGTGCCGACCCTGGATGGCCGGGTCAAGCTGAAAATCCCGGAAGGCACCCAGACCGGCAAGCTGTTCCGTCTGCGTGGCAAGGGCGTGGCGCCGGTGCGCGGCGGTGGCGCGGGCGACCTGATGTGCCGGGTGGCGGTGGAAACGCCAGTCCACCTGGATCGACGCCAGCGTGAACTGCTCGAGGAGTTCCGCAAGTCGCTGCTCGGCGATAACTCCCATTCGCCCAAGGCGAGCGGTTGGTTTGAGGGTGTTAAGCGCTTCTTCGGCGACGCCTAGGAAACCTGTTTAATATCTGCTGCGTTTGCCCATGCGGCGTTGAAAACAGGTTTGGATTATCAGCGGCAAGCGACAAGCGTCAGGCTCCAAGAGGCCGGTGCTTGTGGCTTGCAGCTTGCAGCTTGGAGCTGATGTTATGCAACGAATAGCCATAGTCGGCGCCGCTGGGCGCATGGGCAAGACCCTGATCGAGGCGGTGCAGCAGTCGGGCGGTCGCTTGGCCGCGGCCATCGATCGGCCGGACAGCAGCCTGATCGGTGCCGATGCCGGTGAGCTGGCGGCGCTGGGCAAGCTGGGGGTGCCGCTGTCGGGGGATCTGGCCGCCGTGCTGGATGCGTTCGATGTGCTGATCGATTTCACCCATCCGTCCGTGACCCTGCGCAACCTGGCGCTTTGTCGCCAGGCGGGCAAGGCCATGATCATCGGCACCACGGGTTTCAGTGCCGAGGAAAAGCTGTTGCTGGCCGAGGCGGCCAAGGACATCCCCATCGTCTTCGCCGCCAATTTCAGCGTGGGGGTGAACCTCTGCCTGAAGCTGCTGGACACCGCGGCGCGGGTGCTGGGCGACGACGTGGATATCGAGATCATCGAGGCGCACCACAGGCACAAGGTCGATGCACCGTCCGGCACGGCGCTGCGCATGGGTGAGGTGGTGGCTCAGGCCCTGGGTCGCGACCTGGCTGAGGTGGCCGTCTATGGTCGCGAAGGCCAGACCGGGGCGCGGGAGCGGCAAACCATCGGTTTCGCCACCGTGCGGGCTGGTGATGTGGTGGGCGACCACACGGTGCTGTTCGCCGCGGACGGCGAGCGGGTGGAGATCACCCACAAGGCCTCCAGTCGCATGACCTTCGCCAAGGGTGCGGTGCGCGCGGCGCTCTGGCTGCAGGATCGGCCGGCCGGGCTGTACGACATGCAGGATGTGTTGGCGCTGCGCTGAAGGAGCATTGCTCGTCATGCCCGCGAAGGCGGGTATCCAGGTCGCTCCGCTCTGAACTTGTGGATATCGTCCCGTCGGGTTACGCCGCGCGGCGGGTGCGGCGTGGTTTGTCGGGCCGGCGCTCTGCGCGGCTAACCCGACCTACGAAAAGCATCTCGGGTGGGTAGAGCTGCAGTCCGGCGAAACCCAGCATGGCCGTCGAGGCATCGCCATTATGCCGATCTCCCGGTGCGCGCGGCGCACCCTACAAAAAACCGCGCATCGGTGGGATTCGTTGCGCTAAACGGCATTCGGTCGTTCGCCAAGGATAGCGGTAGACCAAAAAGGGCTTTTTCTGTAAGATACAGCTTTAGTGTGTCCACTAAAAGCGCGCAGCAACTTGAAAAAAGTGATTCTAAAAAAGCGGGGTGACGTGTCCATACGTCATCCCGCTTTTTTGCAACCTGCGTATGCCCTGTCAGGCTTGATTTACCGGAGGTCTCTTGACTAAGCCAGCCCTTAAGTCCGCCATTTTGGCCCTTGCTGATGGCAGTATTTTTCGCGGCGAAGCCATTGGAGCCGACGGCCAGACCGTTGGTGAGGTGGTGTTCAACACCGCCATGACTGGCTATCAGGAAATCCTCACCGATCCTTCCTATGCCCAGCAAATCGTTACCCTGACCTATCCGCATATCGGCAATACCGGCACCACGCCCGAGGATGCCGAGTCCAATCGGGTCTGGGCCGCGGGTCTGGTGATTCGCGATCTGCCGCTGATCGCCAGCAACTGGCGCAATACCCAGCCGCTGGACGAATACCTGAAGGCCAATAATGTGGTGGCCATCGCCGGTATTGACACCCGTCGGTTGACCCGCATCCTGCGCGAAAAAGGCGCTCAGAACGGCTGCATCATGGTCGGCGAGCACGCCACCGAGGAAGCGGCGCTGGAAGCCGCGCGTGGTTTTGCCGGGATCAAGGGCATGGACCTGGCCAAGGTGGTCAGCGCCAGCGAGTCCTACGAGTGGCGCTCCAGCGTGTGGAACCTGGAGAGCGACAGCCATCCGGAGATCGATGCCAGCGAGTTGCCCTACCATGTGGTGGCCTACGACTACGGCGTCAAGAGCAATATCCTGCGCATGCTGGTCGAGCGCGGTTGCCGCCTGACCGTGGTGCCGGCCCAGACCCCCGCCAGCGCGGTTTTGGCGCTGAATCCCGATGGCGTGTTCCTGTCCAACGGCCCGGGCGATCCCGAGCCTTGCGATTACGCGATCCAGGCGATCAAGGATGTGCTGGAAACCGAGATCCCGGTCTTCGGCATCTGCCTGGGGCACCAGTTGCTGGCCCTGGCGTCTGGCGCCAAGACCATCAAGATGGTCAACGGCCATCATGGCGCCAACCACCCGGTTCAGGACCTGAAGACCGGCGTGGTGATGATCACCAGCCAGAACCACGGTTTCTCGGTGGACGAGGCTAGCTTGCCGGCTAACCTGCGGGCAACCCACAAGTCGCTGTTCGACAGCACCCTGCAGGGGATCGAGCGCACCGACAAGGTGGCCTTCAGCTTCCAGGGACACCCGGAAGCCAGCCCGGGCCCGGCCGATGTGGCGCCCTTGTTCGACCGCTTTATCGAAGCCATGGCCAAGCGGCAATAAACGAGTCGTCTGGAGAGTGTAGCGAGCGATGCCTGGGCAAGGCGCCCGGAACGCAACGACGAGACAGTACATGCAGTACGGCGAGGAAGTGAGTACCGCGCAACGCAGTCCAGGCGGCGCGCAGTAACTCTCAAGATGACTTGCCGACTGACCCACGGATTCGAGTAGAGACACATGCCAAAACGTACAGACATTAAAAGTATCCTGATCCTCGGCGCCGGCCCCATCGTCATCGGCCAGGCCTGTGAGTTCGACTACTCCGGCGCCCAGGCCTGTAAAGCCCTGCGTGAAGAGGGTTACCGGGTCATCCTGGT